>NZ_JBEOXS010000052.1:0-50238 GCF_040296705.1 Streptomyces sp. NPDC002055 | reverse complement strand
GTTCCGGAACGTATATTTACGGCCCGGGGGGCCACAAATACACGGAAGCTTCCGGAACCCCCCACCCCTGCGGCCCCGTCCCCTCTCGTCGGTGGCCCCTGTCCGCCGCTCGTTGACCGTCCTGTAGCGGTCCCGCGCACGTTGGCTGTGCGAGTCGGACGTCCGCGGGCCACTGCGGTCCGGCGACCCGATCCGGCGGGAGTCCGGCCTCCCCCGGTAGGGTTCGGCGGATGAGTGGTCTTGATCTCGACGACTTCGGCAATCTGATCGAGCGCCCCGACTCCGGTGTCCGGCGCGACGCCGAGGAGCGCCGGGAGCGTCTCGTTGCGCCCGCCGGTGCGCTGGGGCGGCTCGACGAGCTCGGTGAGTGGCTCGCGGCCGCGCAGGGCGCGGTTCCCGTGCGGCCGATCGAACGCCCCCGGGTGGTGCTGTTCGCGGGTGATCACGGGGTGGCGGAGCTCGGTGTCTCCGGTCGGCCGGCGGGGACCACGCAGCATCTGGTCCGGTCCGTCCTGGAGGGCGCGAGTCCGGTCTCCGTTCTCGCCCGCCGCTTCTCCGTTCCGGTGCGGGTGGTCGACATGGCCGTCGACTGCGACCCGGCCGAGCTGCCCGAGGACGTCGTACGGCACCGGGTGCGCCGTGGTTCGGGCCGGATCGACGTCGAGGACGCGCTGACCGCCGAGGAGGCGGAGCGGGCGTTCCGGGCCGGGATGGCGGTCGCCGACGAGGAGGCCGACTCCGGCACCGACCTGGTGGTGCTGGGGGATCTGAGCGTGGGTGGCACCACCGCTGCCGGGACCCTGATCGCCGCGCTGTGCGGCACCGACGCGTCCGTGGTGACCGGCCGGGGCGGCGCCGGGATCGACGACACCGCCTGGATGCACAAGTGCGCAGCGATCCGTGACGCCCTGCGCCGGGCCCGTCCCGTCCTGGGCGACCAGCTCGAACTGCTCGCCACGACCGGTGGCGCCGACCTCACGGCGATCACCGGGTTTCTGCTGCAGTGCGCCGTGCGCCGCACGCCCGTGGTGCTGGACGGCGTCGTCTCGGCCGCCTGTGCGCTGGTCGCGCAGCGGGTGGCGTTCCGGGCGCCGGACTGGTGGCTGGCGGGCCAGGCGACCGGCGAACCGGCGCAGGTCAAGGCCTTCGACCGGATGGCACTCAACCCCGTGCTCGATCACAGCGTCACAGTGGGTGAGGGAACGGGGGCGTTGCTCGCACTGCCGATCGTGCAGGCGGCTGCCGCCCTGTGGGCGGAGCTCCCCGAGCGGCCGGCCCCGGAACCCGAGACGGCCGAACCGTCGGAGGGGTCCGAACGCGACTAGCGCGATCGTCCGGTCTCTCCCACCGCGCCATATGATCAATTTTCATGGGAGACGTCCGCTTGAGTCACGATCGTCGCTCCGATGCGGCTGACCGCGTATCAGCCCCGGCTCGCCCGCCGCGCCAGGCGGGCGAGCCCGGGAAGGCGCTCGCGCCGGAGGCCGAGAAGGCCGGCGCCCGGGGCCCGGAGTCCCGGGCGTGGCTCGACCGGTGGCGGTCCCGCAGCGCGGCGTTCGCCGTCTGGTACCTGCGCCTGGTCACCTTCGTCAATCTGCTGAGCGCGGTCTGGGTCTCCCTGGGGCAGGACGTCCGGCGGCACAACGTCGACGAGTTCTTCACGCCGTACCTGCTCACCGCGGGCTTCGCCTCGGGTGTCTTCACGCTCTTCCTCGCGGTCACGATGCGCCGCCGCAAGCGGGCGGCGTGGATCCTCAACCTGGTGCTGGCGGGGCTGTTCTCGCTGCTGCTGTGCCTGGTGATGACGCTGCCGGACTTCAACCGGCACGTGCAGAACTGGATCTCCCTGGTCCTCACCCTGCTGTTCCTGCTGTCGCTGGTGGTGGGGCGGCGTTCCTTCGCGGCGAAGGGTGACCGCTCCAACCCCCGGCTCGCGGCGGTGGTCGCGGCCGGCGGGTTCCTCGTCGCGTCCCTGATCGCCACCGCGCTGGTCACCTTCAGCAACGGCGCCGACGGCGGCCACCGTTCGACGCTCCTGGCCCGCTTCCAGTACGCGGTACTGCGGCTGATCTCCCTGGAGGCCGACGAGTCGGTCTTCGACGGGATCAGCACGCCGCCCTGGGTCGACGTGTTCATCAACGTGATGAGCACCCTGCTGCTGCTCGCCGTGCTGTGGGCGGCGTTCCGGTCCCGGCGCGCCACCGATCCGATCGGGCCGGAGGACGAGGAGCGGCTGCGCGCCCTGCTGGAGCGGCACGGCGAGCGGGACTCGCTGGGCTACTTCGCGCTGCGCCGGGACAAGAGCGTGCTCTGGTCCCCGTCGGGCAAGGCCGCGATCACCTACCGCGTGGTCGGGGGCGTCTCGCTGGCCTCCGGTGATCCGATCGGCGACCCGGAGGCCTGGCCGGGGGTGATCGACCGCTGGCTCGCCGAGTGCCGGGAGCACGCCTGGATCCCGGCGGTGATGGGGGCGAGCGAGGAGGGCGGCACCGTCTACGCGCGGCATGGTCTGGACGCCCTGGAGCTGGGCGACGAGGCCCTGGTGGAGGTGGGCGACTTCACCCTGGAGGGGCGCGCCATGCGTACCGTGCGCCAGGCGTACAACCGGGTGCGCCGGGCCGGTTACACCGTCCGGATCCGCCGTCACGAGGACATTCCGGAGCCGGAGATGGCGGAGCTGCTGCGGCGGGCCGACGACTGGCGCGACGGGGCGACCGAACGCGGCTTCTCCATGGCGCTGGGCCGGCTCGGCGACCCGGACGACGGCCGGTGCGTGATGCTGGAGTGCCACGACGGCGACGGTGAGCTGCGGGCGCTGCTGAGCTTCGTCCCCTGGGGGCCGAAGGGCCTGTCGCTGGACCTGATGCGGCGGGACCGGGACGCGGAGAACGGCCTGATGGAGTTCATGGTGATCGAACTCCTGCAGCGGGCCTCGGAGGTCGGCATCACCCAGGTGTCGCTGAACTTCGCGATGTTCCGGTCGGTCTTCGAGCGCGGCGCCAGGCTGGGCGCCGGGCCGGTGCTGCGGCTATGGCGGTCGTTGCTGAGCTTCTTCTCGCGCTGGTGGCAGATCGAGTCGCTGTACCGGGCCAACGCGAAGTACCGGCCGATCTGGGAGCCGCGCTACCTGCTGTTCGGGAAGAGCGTCGAGCTGCCCCGGATCGGCATCGCCAGCGCCCGGGCGGAGGGCTTCCTGGAGGCGCCGGCGCTGCCGTCCTGGCTGACCCGCCGGCACCGCCTCGGGTCGAAACGATGACCGTCGCGGTGCGCCCGGCGCTGCGCCGCGCCGCCCGCGCGGAGTGGGGCGCGCTGTACGCCGCGGTGCGGGGCGGGCTTCCCCGGAAGAGACCCGGCTTACTGCGTGCCCTGCCGCTGACGCTCGGCGCGGTCGCCCTGACCGCGCTCCTCCAGCTGGTGCAGAACCAGCCCTGGGGCTACCGGCCCGTCCAGGACCTCGGCGCCGTCCAGGCCTCCCTGCCCTGGTGGCTCGCCCTCCTCCGCACCCCCCTCTCGCTCTTCGTGCCCGCCCTCGACCTGCCGGTGTGGGGCGCGCTGGTCCAGATCCTGGTCGTCTTCGGCCTCTGCGAGATCTGCCTGGGCCGGCTGCGGACGCTGGCGATCGCCTATCTGGCCACGCTCACCGGGAGCCTGTACGCCCGGTACGGCACCTCGGTCGGCCCGGGCGGATTCCTCGGCCTGCCCGCCGAGGACGCGTTCGTCCACGACACCGGGCCGTCGGCCGCGGTGGTCGCGCTCGCGGTGCATCTGTCGTGGACCCACCGCGCCTGGTTCACCGGCGCGGCGGTGGTGCTGGCCATGGTCGTCGAAGTGATCGTGAAACCGAATCTGGCGGGCAAGGAGCATCTGGCCGCGATAGGGGGCGTGCTGGTGCTGGGGGCGGTGCGGTCGCTGTGGCGGGCGGCGCGGGTCCGGTCCGCGGGCCGGCGCTGGGCCGGACGGCCGGGCGCCCCCTCGCCTGCGGCCGCGCCCGCGCCTGCGGCCGGCCGGTTCAGCGGCTGGGGGCGCCGGCCACCAGGTCCGACAGTCGGCGCCGCAGATGGTCCCAGCGCTTGTCGTGCCGATACGCCCGCAGCCGTGATCTCGCCCGGGCCCGCGGCCGGTTGCGGTAGCAGCGCTTCGCCCAGAACGAGCCGGGCAGGGCGAGGCGTACGGCGCCGATGAGCGCCAGATAGGGCACCAGGACGCCGATCACCGCGAGCTGGGTCTTCCCCTTCAGCAGGGCGATGAGGACGATCAGGAAGTTCACCGCCACGGTCAGCGCGACGGTGGCCCGGTCCTGCTGCTCGTCGGCGGACAGGTCGTTCACGCCGAAGGGGAGGAAACCGACGAGCATCAGCCCGACGACGGCCGCGGTGAGGACGACCGCCTCGACGCTCTGCCGCCCCTGGTCGGTCCAGTAGACGTCGGAGAGGTGCAGGACGAGCGCGAACTCGTCGAGGACCAGCCCCACGCCGACGCCGAAGAGGACCGCGGCGAGGGCGGTGCCGAAGCCGTGCCGGTCGCCGGCGATCACACCGAAGCCGCCGATGACGGTGAGGATGATGCCGGGGACGACGTGATGGACGTGGACGCCGCCCGAGCTGACGTTGCGGAACGGTCCCTTCCCGGCCCGGATCATCCGGGTGATGGAGCGGGTGATGAGGAACGTCAGGATGAACGCGGTGAGAGCGAGCAGCAGGGGCAGCTTCCCCGGCTCCCCGATGTTCTGCTCCCACCAGTGACCCATGACACCCGCTCCCGGTTCCCGCAATGCCCGGCCTGATCACGTATGAGCAATCTAGCGCCGGGACGTGCCCGATAGCCTGCGCGCGATGACCGACACGACTCCGGAACCGGCCTCCGGCCCGACCGGCTCCTCCGGCCCGACCGAGCCCGAGGGCGCCGCGGGCCCGGCCGCCCGCGCCTCGCCGGGCGACGGGCTGCGCTTCGCCTTCGGCACGCTGACCGTGCTCCGGGTGCGGGTCTCCCGCTGGGACCGGGCCGCGGCCCGGGCCGGCATGCTCGCCGCCCCGCTGACGGGCGCGGTGGTCGGCCTCGCGTCGGCGGCGCTCGGCGTGCTGTTGCTGCTGCTCGGCGGCGGGCCGCTGCTCGCCGCGGTGGCGACCGTGGCGGTGCCGGCGGTGCTGACCCGCGGGCTGCATCTGGACGGGCTCGCCGACACCGCGGACGGCCTGGGCAGCGGCAGGCCGGCCGAGGACGCCCTGCGCATCATGAAGCGTTCGGACATCGGCCCGTTCGGCGTCGTGACCCTGCTGTTCGTGCTGCTGGGCCAGGTGGCGGCGGTGAGCGAGCTGTACGCGGAGGGGCGGGCGTACGGCGCTGTCGCGGCGGTCGTCGCGGCGGTGGCGGCCCGGCTGACCCTCACCCTGGCGGCGCGGGCCGGGGTGCCGGCCGCCCGGCCGGAGGGGCTGGGCGCGGCGGTCGCGGGCGTCGTGCCGGTGCGGTCGGCGGTCGCGGCGACCGTCGTCACGGCCGCTCTCTGCGCCGCCGCGGGCGCGGCCTTCGGGCCGGACGCGGCGGTCCGGTACGCGGCGGCGCCGCTCGTCGCCGTGGCCGCCGCCGAGCTGCTGTTGCGCCGGTGCCGGCGCCGCTTCGGCGGGGTCACGGGCGATGTGTTCGGCGCCCTGGCGGAGACCGCGGCCACAGCCGCACTGCTGGTGACGGCCCTCGGCTGACCGGGACGTCACGGGGGCGGGCCACTGGGGGCGGGTCGCCGGGATCGGACCGCTGAGGCCGGGCCCTGTTTCTGACGCGACATCACATGCCGCCGCGTCAGGGCCTTCTGGCCCCGTCCCCCGGGATCTAGCGGCGGAGGGATTCGTTCCGCCCTTGGTCGCGCACAACGGCGCCGTCCGGCCCCCGTTCCGGCGGGCATCCGCGGGCCCAGGCTTCGTACAGCCGGTCGGAACACTCGGAATACGATGCACGGAGCGCCCGGGGCCGTGCGTGGTTGCACGGCTGGTGGGCTGGGCCCGGCGACGGGCCCGAGCGGCGGCCGGCCCACCGACTGGCCGAGGAACGCAACGGAAGAGGAACCCCAACACCGTGACTGCTCTGACTCTCAGCACCTCCTCAGCGGCGTCGCTCCGCGCGGACGCCATCGTCATCGGCGTGGCCAAGGGCGAGAAGGGCCCGGTCGTCGCGTCCGGAGCCGAGGACGTGGACAAGGCGTTCGACGGAAAGCTGGCCGCCGTCCTCGAGACACTCGGCGCCTCGGGCGGCGAGGGCGAGGTGACCAAGCTCCCGGCACCGTCCGGCTTCAAGGCGCCGGTCGTGCTGGCGGTCGGGCTGGGCGAGAAGCCCGGCAAGGGCGAGAGCTTCGACGCCGATACGCTGCGCCGGGCCGCCGGAGCCGCGGCGCGTGCGCTGTCCGGCTCCGCGAAGGGCGCGTTCGCGCTGCCCGTGACGGACGCGGCGGACGCCTCCGCGGTGGCCGAGGGCGCGCTGCTGGGCGCGTACTCCTTCACCGCCTACCGGACGGACGGCAACGGCAAGAAGAAGGCGGCGGACGACAAGTCCGCCCCGCTCGCCGAGGTCGCCCTGCTCGGCACCAAGCCGCGCGACAAGGCGTTCAAGGCCGCGGCCGAGCGGGCGACCGCGCTGGCCGCCGAGGTCAACCGCGCCCGCGATCTCGTCAACACCCCTTCGAACGACCTGACTCCGGCGTCGTTCGCCGCCGCCGCGCAGTCCGCGGCCAAGGAGCACGGCCTCAAGGCCGAGGTGCTCGACGAGAAGGCGCTCATCAAGGGCGGCTACGGCGGCCTGGTGGGCGTCGGCAAGGGCTCGGAGAACCCGCCGCGGCTGGTGAAGCTCAGCTACACCCACCCCAAGGCGAAGCAGCACCTGGCCTTCGTCGGCAAGGGCATCACCTACGACTCGGGCGGCATCTCGCTGAAGCCGGCCGGCCACAACGAGACGATGAAGTGCGACATGAGCGGCGCCGCGGCGGTGCTCGGTGCGGTGGTCGCCGCGTCCCGGCTGGGCCTGCGGGTGAACGTGACCGGCTGGCTGGCGCTCGCCGAGAACATGCCCTCCGGCTCCGCCACCCGCCCCGGCGACGTGCTGCGGATGTACTCCGGCAAGACCGTCGAGGTGCTCAACACCGACGCCGAGGGCCGGCTGGTGATGGCCGACGCGCTCACCCGCGCCTCGGAGGAGAAGCCGGACGCGATCGTCGACGTGGCGACCCTCACCGGCGCCATGGTGGTCGCCCTGGGCAACCGCACCTTCGCGGTCATGGCCAACACCGACGCCTTCCGCGACACGGTCCACGAGACCGCCCTGGAGGCCGGCGAGCAGTCCTGGCCGATGCCGATGCCGAAGGAGCTCCGCAAGAGCATGGACTCCCCGGTCGCCGACATGGCCAACATCGGCGAGCGCGCGGGTGGCGGCCTGGTCGCCGGTCTCTTCCTGCAGGAGTTCGTCGGCGAGGGCATCGACTGGGCCCACCTGGACATCGCGGGCCCGGCGTTCCACGAGAGCGCGCCGTTCGGCTACACCCCCAAGGGCGGCACCGGCTCCGGCCTGCGCACCCTGGTGCGGCTGGCCGAGCGGGCCGCCGGCGGCGACCTCGGCTGACGGATCACCGCTGCCCCCGCGGCTTCGTCCGGGCCCGTCCCGGCGGGCCGCGGGGGGCGGAGAACGGGCGCCGCGCCCGTGCCGCTCGGGCCGGCCGGGCCCGCGCCCGGGCCCCGGGAGCCCCGGAAGCCCCGGAAGCCCCGGGAGTAACGAATGCAACGGGCGCACCGGCGGCTCACTGCTGACGCAGGAGTACCGGAAGTCGGCCACGGACTCGGCAGCCTCGACAGCCCCGAGCGCCACAGAAGCCACAGAGGTACGTCTCCGGACGCCGGGCGCGCCCTCCGGCGGGCCACCGCACCCCGGGAGCCGCCGCCCGCACGGGGCTCGGCAGGGTCCGCGCCCGGTCCGCCGTCCCGGAGGAGGGGGCTCCGCCGGGACGTCCCCGGCGCCCGCCGCGGATCGGCGAGTTCGCCCTCAACGAAATCCGCAACCATCTACGCGCAAGTAACCCTTATCCCTGACGGGAGAGGCATCTCACAGCCTGGCCCCGCGTCCCGCCGCCCGCGAACAAGTGCGAAGATGTTGTCTCGGCAGAACAGGGCCCAGGCTCATTCACACCCCGAGCCCGACGCAAGGGCCGAAGCAAAGCGGCCGAACAACAGCCGCCGCCGGTCGGCAGGACCGGCTCCGGCGTACCCATGCATGGAGGACGTGACGTGGCGAACGACGCCAGCACCGTTTTCGACCTAGTGATCCTCGGAGGCGGTAGCGGTGGTTACGCCGCTGCCCTGCGCGGGGCGCAGCTGGGCCTGGACGTCGCCCTGATCGAGAAGGACAAGCTGGGCGGCACCTGCCTGCACCGCGGATGCATCCCCACCAAGGCTCTGCTCCACGCCGGTGAGATCGCCGACCAGGCGCGCGACGGCGCGTCCTTCGGCGTGCAGACCTCGCTCGACGGCATCGACATGGCGGGCGTGCACAAGTACAAGGACGGCGTGATCTCCGGCCTGTACAAGGGCCTGCAGGGCCTCGTCGCCTCCCGCAAGGTCACCTACGTGACCGGCGAGGGCCGGCTGACCTCGCCCACCACCGTGGAGGTGAACGGCGAGCGCTACGAAGGCCGTCACATCCTGCTGGCGACCGGTTCCGTACCGAAGTCGCTGCCGGGCCTGGAGATCGACGGCGAGCGCGTCATCTCCTCCGACCACGCCCTGGTCCTCGACCGCGTGCCGAAGTCCGCGATCGTGCTCGGCGGCGGTGTCATCGGCGTCGAGTTCGCCTCCGCCTGGAAGTCCTTCGGGGCCGACGTCACGATCGTCGAGGCGCTTCCGCACCTCGTCCCGGTCGAGGACGAGAACAGCTCCAAGCTGCTGGAGCGCGCCTTCCGCAAGCGCGGCATCAACTTCTCCCTCGGCTCCCGCTTCTCCGGCGTGGAGAACACCGCCGACGGCGTGAAGGTCTCGCTGGAGAACGGCAAGACCTTCGAGGCCGAGGTGCTGCTGGTCGCCGTCGGCCGCGGCCCGGTGTCGCAGGGCCTGGGCTACGAGGAGGCCGGGGTCAACATGGACCGCGGCTACGTCCTCGTCGACGAGTACATGCAGACCAACGTGCCGACCATCTCGGCCGTGGGCGACCTCGTTCCGACCCTCCAGCTTGCCCACGTCGGCTTCGCCGAGGGCATCCTGGTGGCGGAGCGCCTGGCCGGTCTCAAGACCGTGCCGATCGACTACGACGGTGTGCCGCGGGTGACGTACTGCCACCCGGAGGTCGCGTCCGTCGGCATCACCGAGGCGAAGGCCAAGGAGCTGTACGGCTCCGACAAGGTCGTCGCGCTCAAGTACAACCTCGGCGGCAACGGCAAGAGCAAGATCCTGAAGACCGCGGGCGAGATCAAGCTCGTCCAGGTGCGGGACGGTGCCGTGGTCGGCGTCCACATGGTCGGTGACCGTATGGGCGAGCAGGTCGGCGAGGCGCAGCTGATCTACAACTGGGAGGCGCTGCCGGCCGAGGTCGCGCAGCTCATCCACGCGCACCCGACCCAGAACGAGGCGCTCGGCGAGGCCCACCTGGCCCTGGCCGGCAAGCCTCTGCACTCCCACGACTGACCGTCACGGGCGCGACCCCATCCGCACAGATTTTTAAGGAGCAACCGTAACCATGGCGGTTTCCGTAACCCTTCCGGCGCTCGGCGAGAGCGTCTCCGAGGGCACCGTCACCCGTTGGCTCAAGGCCGAGGGCGAGCGGGTCGAGGCCGACGAGCCGCTGCTCGAGGTCTCGACCGACAAGGTCGACACCGAGATCCCGGCCCCCGCGTCGGGTGTCCTGTCCTCCATCAAGGTGGCCGAGGACGAGACGGTGGAGGTCGGCGCCGAGCTGGCCGTCATCGACGACGGCTCCGGCGCCCCCGCCGAGGCCGCTGCCCCGGCCGCCGAGCCGGCCCCGCAGGCCGAGCCGGAGCCCGAGCCGGCCCCGGCGCAGGCCGAGGCCCCCGCCGCCGCTCCGGCCGCGCCCGCCGCGGGCTCCGCCGAGGGCACCGACGTGGTGCTTCCGGCGCTGGGCGAGTCGGTCACCGAGGGCACCGTGACCCGCTGGCTGAAGCAGGTCGGCGAAGAGGTCGCGGTCGACGAGCCGCTGCTCGAGGTCTCGACCGACAAGGTCGACACCGAGATCCCGGCCCCGGCCGCGGGCACCCTGCTCGAGATCCTGGTCGGCGAGGACGAGTCGGCCGAGGTCGGCGCCAAGCTGGCGGTCATCGGTGCGGCCGGTGCCGCTCCGGCCGCCGCCCCGGCCGCCCCGGCGCCCGCTCCGGCCGAGGAGGCTCCGCAGCAGGAGGCCCCGAAGCAGGAAGCTCCGGCTCCGGCTCCGCAGGCCCCGGCCGCGCCGGCTCCCGCCCCGGCCCCGGCCCCCGCGCCGGCTCCGGCTCCGGCTCCGGCAGCACCCGCCGCTCCGGCCGCCCCGGCCGGTGAGGCCGACGGCGCGTACGTCACTCCGCTGGTGCGCAAGCTGGCCTCGGAGAACGGCGTCGACCTGGCGAGCGTGAAGGGCACCGGTGTCGGTGGCCGGATCCGCAAGCAGGACGTCCTCGCCGCCGCCGAGGCCGCCAAGGCCGCGGCTCCGGCCGCGTCCGCCGCCGCGCCGAAGAAGGCCGCCGCCGTCGAGGTGTCGCCGCTGCGCGGCCAGACGGTCAAGATGACCCGGATGCGCAAGGTCATCGGCGACAACATGAAGAAGGCCCTGCACGACCAGGCGCAGCTGACCACCGTGGTCGAGGTGGACGTCACCAAGATCATGAAGCTGCGCGGCCAGGCCAAGGACGGCTTCGCGCAGCGTGAGGGCGTCAAGCTCTCGCCGATGCCGTTCTTCGTCAAGGCCGCGGCCCAGGCGCTGAAGGCCCACCCGGTCATCAACGCCCGGATCAACGAGGACGAGGGCACGATCACCTACTTCGACACCGAGAACATCGGTATCGCGGTGGACTCCGAGAAGGGTCTGATGACCCCGGTCATCAAGGGTGCGGGCGACCTCAACATCGCCGGTCTCTCGAAGAAGACCGCGGAGCTGGCCAGCAAGGTCCGGTCGAACAAGATCACCCCGGACGAGCTGTCCGGCGCGACCTTCACGATCAGCAACACCGGCTCGCGCGGTGCGCTGTTCGACACGGTCATCGTGCCGCCGAACCAGGTCGGCATCCTGGGCATCGGTGCCACGGTCAAGCGCCCGGCGGTCCTGGAGACCCCGGAGGGCACCGTCATCGGTGTCCGCGACATGACCTACCTGGCGCTCTCCTACGACCACCGCCTGGTGGACGGTGCCGACGCGGCCCGTTACCTGACGGCCGTCAAGGAGATCCTGGAGGCCGGCGAGTTCGAGGTCGACCTCGGGCTCTGAGCCGCAGCAGCCACGCACGACGGCCGCGCCCCCGCTCCCGCACTCCGCGGGGCGGGGGCGCGGCCGTTCGCGGCTCTCCCGTCCCGTTCCGCGGCTTCTCCCCTCCCCGACCCGTTGTCTCCCCTCCCTTGCCCGGTGCGGCGGGGGCGTCCGCCGGTCCGCGGCCCGGCGCGCGGGCGGCGCGTATCGTTCCGGTGCGACCCGGCCGGGCGGCAGGGATCCGGCGGGCGGTACGGCACCCCGGCCGGGCGGGGCCGGCGCCGCGGTGGGCCCGGCGCGCCGGTTGGGCCTCGGAGCGGCAGCCCTGGAGCAGCGAGGCCCTGGCACGCCGCTTGGGCCCCAGGAGCGGCGGCCTGGAGCAGGGGCCCCGGAACCGTTCCCGCCGGCCACGGCGTCCCTGCCGGCGGCGGGTGCGAGCCGAGGAAGGAGAACCGGTGCGGGCGGCACGGCTGATGCGTCTGGTCCTGCTGCTGCAGAGCCGCGGCAGCATGACCGGCGGCGAACTGGCACAGGAGCTGGAGGTGTCGGAGCGCACGGTGTCACGCGACGTCCTGGCGCTCTCCGAGGCGGGGGTGCCGGTGTACGCGGACCGGGGACGGACCGGCGGCTACCGGCTGGTCGGCGGCTACCGCACCCGGCTGACGGGGCTGGGCCGGGCGGAGGCCGCGGCGCTCTTCCTCTCCGGTGTGCCCTCGGCACTCGCCGGGATGGGGCTCGCGGACGCCGGGGCGGCGGCCCGGCTCAAGGTGGCCGCCGCGCTGCTGCCGGAGCTCCGGGACGCGCCCGAGGACACCGCGCAGCGCTTCCACCTCGACGCTCCGGGCTGGTGGCAGGAGCCGGTGACACCGGAGCTGCTGCCCGAGGTCGCCGCGGCGGTGTGGGACGACCGCCGGATCGCGGCCCGCTATGTGCGCGACGGGTCGGAGGTGGCCCGGGAGCTGGAGCCGCACGGCCTCGTGCTCAAGGCGGGCGTCTGGTACGTGGCGGCCCGGGCGGCAGGGCGGTTCCGGGTCTACCGGGTGGACCGGTTCGCCGCGGTGACCGCCGGCCCGGAGCGGTTCGTCCGGGACGCGGACTTCGACCTGTCGGCCTTCTGGGCGGAGCGGGCCGCGGCGTTCGCCCGCTCCATCCTGCGCGACCGTGTCGTCGTGCGGCTGTCGGAGGCCGGTGCCCGGTGGCTGCCGCAGGTGACGGACCGGGCGGCGGCAGGGGAGGCGCTGGCCGCGGCCGGCCCGCCCGACGCGCGGGGCCGGGTGACGGTCTCCCTGGCCGTGGAATCGCTGGAGGTCGCCTACGCGCAGCTCCTGGGCCTCGGCCCGGAGGCGGAGGTGCTGGAGCCGCCGGAGCTGCGGAAGCGCTGCGCCGAGGCGGCGGAGCGCTCGGCGGCCCTCTACGGCCGGGCGCCGGGAGCGGAGCAGGACTCGGCCGACGCACGGTGAGCCACCGCGGGTCCCACCGCGCGGCGGGAGGGCGGAGGACCGGTGCCGTCTCCCGCCGGACTGCGGAAGCGGGGGTTCCCGGGGGCACGTGCCTGGCACCGCTCCCGGACGCACGCCCTGGTGGCCGCTCACCGGCGCCCGGCCCCCGTTGCCGCTCCCGCACTCACGCCCCTGGTGCCCGGGCGCACGGACCCTCGTCCGCTCCCGGGAGCACCGCCGGACGCCGGGAGTGCGTCCTGTGCGCCGGAGGCCGCCGCCGCGTCGGCAGTCGCCCCGGGCGCTGCGCCGACCGGGCGGCCCGTAGGACAGTCGCAAGATCACTTCGATCACGGCGCGGTACCCCGGCCGGTAACGACACAGCCGCAGCCCCGCCGCTCCGCGTGCGTCGGGGGGTGGCAGGGCCGATCCTGGTCCCGTGATGGACGAGACGGACTTCTGGGAGATCATCGACAGCGCCCGTGAGGCCGCCGAGGGCGACCCGGAGGAGCAGGCAGAGCTGCTCGTGGACCGGCTGCTGCAGTTCGACCCGGAGGCCGTACTGGACTTCGCCCGCCACTTCGAGGCGCGCTTCAACCGCGCCTACCGGTGGGATCTCTGGGGCGCCGCCTGGGTCCTGCTGGGCGGCGCCAGCGACGACGCCTTCGACAACTTCCGCTGCTGGCTGATCGGCCAGGGCCGGGAGGTCTTCGAGGGGGCGCTGCACGAGCCGGACGACCTGGCGGAGCTGCTCGACGACTTCGACGAGGAGGTCGACGGCGACGCCGAGGAGCTGGGCTACGCGGCCGACGAGGCGTACGAGCAGCTGACCGGGCTGGAGACGCCGGAACTGGGCCTGGCCCCGCCGCCCCGGGAGCCCGCGGGCACGGCCCTCGACTTCGAGGACGACCGGGCCCTGACGGAACGCTTCCCCAAGCTCTGGGACGCGTTCCGGGCCTGAGCGCCCGGACGTTCCGGCCTGGGCCCGGGCGTACCGAGGCTGGGGCACGGGCGTTCCGGCCCTGAGGAACGGGCGTTCCGGGGCGGAGCCGGGGCCGTGGGTCCCGCAAAAACCGGTTGTGGGCCGGAGCCGCGCGGTGCTGGACTCTGCGGATGGATCATGAGCCGATGCTCGACCTGTTCGACCGACGGATGCGGCGCGACGTACCGGCCGACGGCCCCGGGGCCCGGGTCGAGCGGTCCGGAGACGTGGTGCGGCAGGTGGGTGCGGAGAGCGGCTGGAACGGCGTCGTCTGGTCGGACCTGACCCCGCGCACCGCGGACGCCGCCATCGCGGAGCAGGTGCGGTACTTCACGGCGCTGGGGCGGGAGTTCGAGTGGAAGCTCTACGCCCATGACCGGCCGGGCGACCTGTCCGAGCGGCTGACGGCGGCCGGGTTCGAACCCGGTCCGGAGGAGTCCGTGATGGTGGCCCGGGTCGGCGACCTGGCGACCCGAATCGACCTGCCCGACGGCGTCCGGCTGCAACCGGTCACCGCCCCGGCGGACGTGGAGCTCCTGGCGGGCGTCCACGAGGAGGCGTTCGGCACCGGCGCCGCCGGTCTGCGGGAGCGGCTGCACGCCCAGCTGGCCGCGCATCCGGACACCGTCCACGCGGTGGTCGCGATGGCCGAGGGGCTGCCGGTGTCCGCGGCGCGGATGGAGCTGAATCCGGGCACCGGGTTCGCCGGGCTCTGGGGCGGCGGCACCGTGGCGTCGTGGCGCGGGCGGGGCATCTACCGGGCGCTGATCGCCCACCGGGCCCGGATCGCCGCCGAGCGCGGCTACGACTACCTCCAGGTCGACGCCTCCAGCATGAGCGCCCCGATCCTGGCGCGGCTCGGATTCGTCCGGCTGAGCACCACCACACCGTTCGTGTACCGGCCCTGACCCCCTCGGGGGTTCCGGGGGCGGCTGCCGGCCGACGGGACCGCCCGGTCGGGTGGGCCTCATCGGCGGTGGGGTCCCTGGACGGTGGGGTCCCCCGGACAGTGGTGCCGACCGGTCGGTGAGGGCGGTCGGTCGGTGAGGCCCGTCGGCCGGTGAGGCCGGCCGGTCCGCGGGGCCGGCCGGTGGGGCGCCGGACTCGGGGCCGCCGGTCAGGTGGTGAGCGACCGGCCCATCATCACGTCGTCGACGTACTCGCCCGCCACCAGGAACTCCCCCGGCAGCACGCCCTCCACCACGAAGCCCGCCGCCGCGTAGAGCCGCCGGGCCGGGGTGTTGTGCCCGAGCACCCGCAGGGTGATGCGGGTCGCGCCCTGTCGGCGGGCCTCGTCGCAGGCGGCGTCGAGGAGCGCCCGGGCGATGCCCCGGCCGCGGGCCCAGGTGTCGACCGCGAGGCCCTGGATCAGCCGCACATGGGCGTTGGTGGGCAGCGGCACGGGCTGGATCAGCCGCAGGTAGCCGGCCACGCGCTCCTCGTACTCGGCCACCAGGAAGTGGGCGGGGAGGTGCCGCTCGTCGAAGAAGGGGTCGGTCTCCAGCGGCGGGCTCGGGGTCACCGCGTGCAGCGTCGACCAGGTGCGCCGGTCCAGTGCGGCCAGCACGGCGTCGTCGTCGGGGACAGCACGACGAATCATGGTACGTATGTGCGAGTCGGGCATGAGGGACACTGTGCCATCCCGTCCGGCTCCGCCCGGTGCTTTTCCGGCATCCCGGGGAGCGGCCGGGGCAGGATGTCGGACATGCGCATCGCGGTCACCGGCTCGACCGGTCTCATCGGAACGGCACTCGTCCGCTCGCTGCGGTCCGACGGACACGAGGTGGTCCGCCTGGTGCGGCGGCCGCCCCGGGCGGCGGACGAAGTCGAGTGGGACCCGGAACGTGGATATGTCGACACCGCCGGTCTGATGGGCTGCGACGGGATGGTGCACCTCGCGGCCGCGGGGATCGGGGACCGCTACTGGACCGCGGCGTACAAGCGGAAGCTGCGGGACAGCCGGGTGCTGGGCACGGCCACCGTCGCCGAGGCACTGGCCTCGATGGACAACCCGCCCCGTGTGCTGCTGAGCGGCAGCGCGATCGGCTTCTACGGCGACACCGGCGACCGGACCGTGGACGAGTCCGCCCCACCCGGCGACGGGTTCCTCGCAGGGCTCTGCGTGGACTGGGAGGAGGCGGCGGCACCGGCCCAGGAGGCAGGCATCCGCACGGCGTTCGCGCGCACCGGGCTGGTGGTCTCGGGCGAGGGCGGGGCCTGGGGCCGCCGGATCATCCCGCTCTTCAGACTGGGGCTGGGCGGCCGGCTCGGCGACGGCAGCCAGTACTGGAGTCTCGTCGCGCTGCGGGACGAGGTGGCGGCACTGCGCCACATCCTGCAGACGGAGGAGCTGTCGGGGCCGGTCAACTGCACCGCGCCGGAGCCCGCCACGAACCGCGACGTGACCGCCGCGATGGGGCGGGCACTGCGGCGGCCGACCGCCCTCGCCGTCCCGGCTCCGGCACTGCGGCTGGGCCTCGGCGGGCTCTCCGAGGAACTGCTCGGCAGCAAGCGGGTGCTGCCCCGGCGGCTGCTCGAAACGGGCTTCTCCTTCGCGTATCCGACGATGGACGCCGCGGTGCGCTCCGCGCTGACCTGACCGCCGGCCGGGAGCCGGTCCCTCCGGCCCGGTTCCCGCCGACCCCGGTTCCCGCCCCGGGGAGGACGCGACAGGCGGGGTCCACCACGGCCCGTTCGACCGCCCCGGCGCCGGCCCGTTCCGCGTACCGCCGCGACGGGGTCCGGCAGCCGCGGGCGAGCTGCGGCGGGCCGGGGTCGGCGGGCCGCTGCCGACCGGTTCCGGACAGGCGTCGATTGACCGCTTTAGACCACTCTCTTCCATCTCTTGACCAGCCAACAATCCCTATGCGTTCATCGTGCGACGGGTGTGCACCCGTGCCCGGTCGATGCGCGACTGACTACGACCGAATTCGTTCCTACGCTCGTCCATAACTCGAGCATCCCGAGAGGCCGTTGAGGGCATGAGGTCCCCAGCGGCCGGGCAGGGCCGCTCAGCGCGAGACACCGCCGACCTCGGGGAGGGGCCCGTGCTCAGCAGCGCAGCACGCCACAACACACACCGGACGGACGTCGTCGTCGTGGGCGCCGGACTGGCGGGTCTCTCCGCGGCGCACCAGCTGACCGAGGCGGGCGTCGGGGTCACGGTCCTGGAGGCGGCCCCTCATGTCGGGGGCCGGATGGCGACCGACCTGGTCGACGGCTTCCGGCTCGACCGCACCCCGCAGCTCCTCAACACCTTCTACCCCGAAGTGCTCAGGACTCCGGGCCTCGGCGGTCTGACGCTCCGCCCGCTGTCGTCCGGAGTCCTGGTGCAGCTCGGCGGCCGGCACCAGCGGTTCGGCGACGCCCGGAGTTCCCGCGGCGCGCTGACCGCGGCCCGCGCCCTCGCGTCGGCCGCGCGGTCGCCGCTGGGCGGCGCCCTCGACCAGGCGCGCGCCTCGGCGTTCCTGAACCGGCTCGCCGCCCTCCCGGCCGACCGGCTGCTCACGCGCCCCGAGCGGACCGCCGCCGAGGCCCTGCACTCCCGGGGGCTGCCGGGCCGTACCGTCGACGGCTTCCTCCGGCCGCTGCTGACCGCCCTGCTCAGCGACCCGGGCATGAACACCTCCAGCCGCTGCGCCGAGCTGGCGCTGCGCGGCTTCGCCCGGGGCCGGCTCTGCCTGCCGGCGGGCGGCGCCGCCACCGTCCCGGAGCTGATGGCCGCGGCGCTGCCCCCGGGCACCGTGCAGACCGGGGTGCGCGCCGTCGCGGCGTCCACCACCTGCGTCGACACCGCCGAGCACGGGCAGTTCGCCTGCCGGGCGGTGCTGGTGGCCACCGGTGCGCGCGCCGCGGCCGAACTCCTCCCGGGCCTGCGGGTCCCGGACTTCCACCCGGTGACCGTGCTGCACCACACGGCCGAGGTGTCCCCGCTGGCCGAACCGACGCTCCTGCTGGACGGCGAACGGCGCGGGCCGGTCTCGCACACGGCCGTCGTCAGCGAGGCCGATCCGTCGCGGACACCGCCCGGCGGGGTCCTCATCACCTCGACGGTGCTCGGCTCCGCCGCCGCTCAGTCGCCGGACGTGCTCGACAAGGCGGCCCGCAGCCAGCTCGGCGAGCTCTACGGCACCTCCGCGGACGGCTGGCGGCTGCTCGGGGCCCACCACGACCCGGAGGCGGTGCCCGCCATGGACGCGCCGCACGACCTGCGGCGTCCGGTGCGGGTGCTGTCGGGCCTGTACGTCTGCGGGGACCACCGCGACACCAGTACGGCCCGCGGCGCGATCCTCTCGGGCCGTCGCGCCGCGCACGCCGCCCTGCGGGACTTCGGCCTCCCGCCGGCCGAGGAACCGCCGGCGCTGCCCGTGGCGGCCTGAGGGGCGGCCTGAGGGGCGGCGCACCGGCGCCGGGGGCGCCCGGCACCCGCCGGTGCGCCCCGGCGCGCCCGTGCGCGTCCCGCCCGCCGGCGCGCCCGCTTGCGTCCCGCTCGCCGGTGCGTCCGTGCCCGTCCGGCTCATAGGTGCGTCGTGCCCGGCTCCGACGCGGGCACATCCCGCCCCGGGGACGGCCCGGTCACCGGCCCGAGCCGCCCGTCACCACACCCCGAACCGTGCCCCCGCCCCGCCCTGCCCGCCGGGCCTCACACGCCGAGCGCCGCCACCCGCTCCCGGTACCCCCGGACCGCCGGCGCCTCCTTGTACGGCTCCAGCCGCCGCTCGAAGTCCCGGACGTACTCCACGGCACGCGCCGACCGCATCTCCGTCGCCTGCTGGGCGGCCTCCGCCCCCAGGGCGCACGCCTGCTCCAGCTCGCCCATGCCCAGCCGCGCCGAGGCCAGCACCACCCGGCAGAACAGCCGGCTGCGGGCGAACGCCGTGCCGCGCAGCTGCAAGGAGCGCTCCGCGTGCTGCGCCGCGACCCGGTACTGCTGGAGGTCGCGGTGGCAGTGGCCGAACTCGTCGGCGAGCTGCGCCTCGTCGAAGAACCGCGCCCAGTGCGGCACCTCGTCCCCGGGCCGTGCCGTCTCCAGCGCCTTCTCCGCCCGGGCGAGCGAGGTGGTGCAGGCCCGGACGTCGCCGACCACGCCGTGCCCGCGCGCCTCCACGGCGTGCAGCAGTGCCTGCACCACCGGCGGCGCCCCGCTGCCGACGCCCTGCTGGGCGACTCGGGCGAGCTGCACCGCCTCCCGGCCGTGCCCCAGGTAGACGGCCTGCCGGCTCATGGTCACCAGCACATAGCTGCCGTACGGGCGGTCCCCCGCCGCCTGGGCGAGCCGCAGGGCCTGGACGAAGTAGCGCTGCGCGAGCCCATGGGCGGCGATGTCGAACGAGGTCCAGCCCGCGAGCCGGGTCAGGTCGGCGACGGCGGCGAACAGCCGGCGTCCCGTCGACTCCCCGTACGTCCCGCGCAGCATCGGCTCGGCCTCGTGCTCCAGGTAGCGGACCAGGGCCTGCCGGGCATGCCCGCCGCCGTAGGCCTGGTCGAGGGTGCGGAACAGCTCCGCCACCGAGCGCAGGGCCGCGATGTCACCCGAGGAGACCCGCTGGCCCGCCACCCGGTCGGTCTGCCGCTGCCGGGGGACCTGTGCCCGGCCGGGGGCCGGCACCCGGCCGCCGGTGTCCCCCGGGGCGCCGGGAGCGCTACCGGACCGGGGGGCCGGTGCCCCGGGCGTCTCGACGCCCCGGCCGACGCGCTCGTCGGGCCGCCCGATCAGCCAGTCCCGGCTGGGCACGACCAGTCCCGCCGGAGTGAACGCGATCTTGCGCAGCTCGGCGTGGCTGCCGGAGTCCTTGCGCCACAGCCCGCTGACGATGTCCACCGCCTCGGCGGGGCTCGCCGCGAACTCCAGGCCCGCGTAGACCGGGGCGCAGGCGTCCAGCCCCAGGTCCTGGGCGGAGAGCCGGCGGCCCAGGCGCCGGGTGAACACTTCGGCGATCAGCGCGGGCGTCGTGCCGCGCGGCTGCTGGCCGCGCAGCCAGCGGGTCACCGAGGTCTTGTCATAGCGCAGGTCGAGGCCGTGTTCGAGGCCGAGCTGGTCGACCCTGCGGGCGAGCCCGGCGTTGGAGAACCCGGCCTCCGCGATGAGCGCGGCGAGCTGACGGTTGGGAATGCGCTGCTGGGGTCGATCCGTCATCGGCTGTGCGGTCTCCTGCCTTCCGGGCCCTGGGAGCAGAGGGCGCGAAAAGGCGACGAGCCTGCCGCTTCCCCCCGATCACCCATGTGGAACGGCGCGAACTTAACGGCCGTGGCCGCCCTGATCGCGGCCATCGCGTCGTATTCATCCGATCGTGTGAGCAAACGCCGCGCGGGAACCACGGCCCGGCGCCGCACGCGGGACCGGGTGGGGCCGCCCGGGGCCCGGGAACCCGCGTGCCGACATTTCGGGACCCCGGCCGTACAGTGGCTACCGCGTGAGAGAAGCAAGACGTGAGTTCGAAGGAGCCCCCGTGAGCGCTGCCCCCTCCCAGGAGACGGCCCCCGTGTCCGAGTCCCTGCGCTTCGTCCACCTGGGCTTCGGGGACGCCGCCGTCGAGTACACGGCGGCGTGGGAGGAACAGCGGAAGGTGCATGCGGCGCGGTTCGCGGACGAGATCCCGGACACCTGCCTGCTGCTGGAGCACCCGCCCGTCTACACGGCGGGACGGCGTACCACCGACAGTGAGCGCCCGCTGGACGGGACCCCGGTGGTCGACGTGGACCGCGGCGGCAAGATCACCTGGCACGGTCCGGGCCAGCTCGTCGGCTATCCGATCCTGAAGCTGCCCCGCCCGGTGGACGTGGTCGCGCACGTCCGCCGCCTGGAGGAGGCGCTGATCCTGACCTGCGCCGAGTTCGGCGTGGAGACCACCCGGGTCGAGGGCCGCAGCGGGGTCTGGGTGCTCGGCGACCCGATCGACCAGCGCCCGTCGACGGGCAGCCTGTCGCTGCACCTCGACCCGCGGCTGGACGACGACGAGTTCGACCCCCGGCTGCACGGCCCCGAGTACGCCCCGTCCAACGCCGGCCAGCGCCGCGAGGACCGCAAGCTCGCCGCCATCGGCATCCGGGTCGCCAAGGGCGTCACGATGCACGGCTTCGCTCTCAACTGTGATCCCGACAACACCGCCTACGACCGGATCGTGCCGTGCGGCATCCGCGACGCCGGGGTCACCTCGATCTCCGACGAGCTGGGCCGCCGGGTCTCCGTGACCGAGGTCGTGCCGGTGGTCGAGAAGCATCTGCGGGCGGTCCTGGAGGCGGCGGACCCGCTGCCCCGCCAGGTCGCGCACGCCGAGTAGCCGGGCCGGCCCGGTCCGGCGCCGTCCGGGGGAATGTCCCCACAGGCGTACGGGTTGGCCACCGCGTAGGACCGTATGAACAACGGGCGTACCCTGGTGTGCGCCGAAGAATCGAAGTCGTAGGGAGCCGGACGTGTCCGCAGTTGCACCCGACGGACGCAAGATGCTGCGCCTGGAGGTCCGGAACAGCCAGACGCCCATCGAGCGCAAGCCCGAGTGGATCAAGACCCGGGCCAAGATGGGGCCCGAGTACACCCAGATGCAGAGTCTGGTGAAGCGCGAGGGCCTGCACACGGTCTGCCAGGAAGCGGGCTGTCCGAACATCTTCGAGTGCTGGGAGGACCGCGAGGCGACCTTCCTCATCGGCGGTGACCAGTGCACCCGGCGCTGCGACTTCTGCCAGATCGACACCGGCAAGCCGGAGCCGCTGGACCGGGACGAGCCCCGCCGCGTCGGTGAGTCCGTGGTCACCATGGACCTCAACTACGCCACGATCACCGGCGTCGCCCGCGACGACCTGGAGGACGGCGGCGCCTGGCTGTACGCGGAGACGGTGCGGCAGATCCACGCGATGACCGCGGAGCGCACGGACGGCCGCACCAAGGTCGAGCTGCTGGCCCCCGACTTCAACGCCGACCCCGACCAGCTCGCCGAGGTCTTCTCCTCCCGCCCCGAGGTGTTCGCGCACAACGTGGAGACGGTGCCGCGGATCTTCAAGCGCATCCGCCCCGGGTTCCGCTACGAGCGGTCGCTGGACGTCATCACCCAGGCCCGCGAGGCCGGCCTGGTGACCAAGTCCAACCTGATCCTGGGCATGGGCGAGACCCGCGAGGAGATCAGCCAGGCGCTGCAGGACCTGTACGACGCGGGCTGCGAGCTGATCACCATCACCCAGTACCTGCGGCCGACCGTCCGGCACCACCCGGTGGAGCGCTGGGTGAAGCCGCAGGAGTTCGTGGAGCTCTCGGAGGAGGCCGAGGAGATCGGCTACTCCGGTGTGATGTCCGGGCCGCTGGTCCGGTCCTCCTACCGCGCCGGCCGGCTCTTCCGGCAGGCCATGGACCGCCGCTCCGCCACGGCCGCCCCGCAGGCGGGCTGAGGCGCCGGTTCCGCCATTCGGTCGGTGACGCGGCCCGTACGTTCCCACGTACGGGCCGCGTCAAGGTGTGTACGGGCCACGTATGGGTTTCATTGGTGTTTGACCAACCGGTCACGCGCTGGTAACACCCATCAGTGACTCTGATGGGACCGGGGAGTGACCCCGGGTTAGCACAGCGCAGTTGGTAAGCACAGCGCAGTTCCGTTCCCGCCCACCCGCTCCGAGGGGACTTTCGCCATGCAGGCCGCGCCCGTCCGCGCCACCGCCATCCCGTCCGTCACCGATGCCCTCCGCGCCGTGGAGGAGGTGCTGCTCCGCGGCGGCCAGCGCACCGCCCGCCAGAACGCCTGGACCGCGGTCCTGGAGGACCGTCGCCGGGCGAACGACCGGCGGGAGGCTCAGCACGTGCTGGAGGCCGTGGCAACCCGCGCTCCGCAGGCCACGTAAACTCTGGGGCATGGCGAGGAAGGAAACATCCGAGAACCCCGGGCGGCTGCAGCAGATCGCCCTGACCTACAAGATGACCAAGCGGGTCGACACCAAGGTCGGTCTTGTCGTCGCGGCTGTGGGAATTGTCACCTTCGGTGTCCTCCTTGCGATCGGCTTCCTGATCGACCACCCGGTCTACCTGGGCCTCCTGGGCTTCCTGCTGGCCTTCCTCGCGATGGCGATCGTCTTCGGACGCCGGGCCGAGCGCGCTGCCTTCGGGCAGATGGAAGGCCAGCCCGGAGCCGCGGCCGCGGTGCTGGAGAACGTCGGCCGCGGCTGGTCCGTGACCCCCGCGGTGGCGATGAACCGGAACCAGGACATCGTCCACCGGGCCGTCGGCAAGGCCGGCATCGTGCTGGTGGCCGAGGGCAACCCGAACCGGGTCAAGGCCCTGCTGGCGTCCGAGAAGAAGAAGATGGCGCGCGTCGTCGTCGACGTACCGGTGCACGACGTCGTCGTCGGTGACGACGAGGGCCAGGTCCCGCTGAAGCGGCTCCGCACCACCCTGATGAAGCTGCCGCGGGTGCTCCCCGGCTCCCAGGTCACGGTGGTGAACGACCGGCTGCGCGCGCTCGGCGACCTCATGAGCAACATGCCGATCCCGAAGGGCCCGATGCCGAAGGGCATGCGGATGCCGCGGGGCGGCAAGATGCGCTGAACCAGCGCAGGTGAACCCGCGCTCACGGTGGTGTCCGCCGCTCACGGCGGACCACTGGTGCGGCGGACGACGGCGCACTCAGCGACCGGCGCGCGAGCGCGTCGAGCAACGCGAAGGGCGGCCCGGAACTCGGTTCCGGGCCGCCCTTCGTGTGTGCGGGCCGGGTGCCGTGTCGGGTCCGGACCCGGTCCTCAGAGCCGGATCCGATCCTCAGATCCGGACCTGGACCGCCCGGGCCAGCTGGTCGTGCAGGCCCCGGCCGTCGCGGTCCCAGATCAGGACCGGGATCAGCAGGGCGAGCAGGGCCGAGCGGAGCACGGCGTACGGCAGGGACAGGCGCGTGCCGTCCACGGCGATGACGCGGATCCCCAGCAGCCGCTTGCCGGGCGTGTAACCCACCGTGCCGACCGTGAGCACGCTCAGCACCACGAAGACCAGCAGGGCCCAGTTGTTCGCGGCCGCGAGGTCACCGCGGGCCAGCAGCCCGTAGCCGATCAGTGCGCAGAGCGCCCAGTCGATGAAGAGGGCTCCGAAACGCCGCCCGAGGGGAGCGATCGAGCCCGGTCCGTTCTCCGGCAGTCCGAGGCGCTCGCCGCGGTGGCCGAAATCGGCCCCCATCTCCTCGGCTGCGGCGCGGGGACCGGAGAGCCACGATCCGATTGCTTGCCTATTGTCCACCCGACCACGGTACTGGGACCGCATACATTCCCCGACGGCCAGGCCCCCTTTCAGCAGCCCCCGGCCCCGGCCGACCGGGGGCGGGAGCCCGGCCTCCGGGCCCGCCGGTCCGGGTCCACGCTGGTCACAGGCGTCCGGACGGCGCCACGGCTGCTGAGCGGCCTCCCGGCCCGTTGCGCGGGGCTGCGCCGCACAATTCCCGAGGAGGTGTTTCATAGGGTGTGACGGGCGTATGCCCGCCTCATCTGCGGAGGCGGACAGCGACGCCCGGCGGTTAACCTCAGCGAAACAATTGGGTCATGCTCGGGAAATCCCGGAATCCTATGGTCGGGGCCAGCGTGCCACCGCACTGGCCACGCCCCGAGCAGCAATCCCGCCCCCTGGCGGCGGGCTAGGAGGAGTTGGATGTTCCAGAACGCCGACGACGCGAAGAAGTTCATCGCGGACGAGGACGTCAAATTCGTTGACGTCCGGTTCTGCGACCTGCCTGGTGTGATGCAGCACTTCACCGTTCCGGCGGAGGCGTTCGACGCGGACGAGGAGCTGGCCTTCGACGGCTCGTCGATCCGTGGCTTCCAGGCCATCCACGAGTCCGACATGGCTCTCCGCGCGGACCTGTCGACCGCCCGTGTCGACCCGTTCCGCAAGGACAAGACGCTCAACATCAACTTCTTCATCCACGACCCGATCACTGGCGAGCAGTACAGCCGTGACCCGCGGAACATCGCGAAGAAGGCCGAGGCCTACCTGGCCTCCACCGGCATCGCCGACACCGCGTTCTTCGGGCCCGAGGCCGAGTTCTACGTCTTCGACAGCGTGCGGTTCAACACCAGCGCGAACGAGTCGTTCTACCACATCGACTCCGAGGCCGGCGCCTGGAACACCGGTGCCGTCGAGAACAACCGCGGCTACAAGGTCCGCTACAAGGGCGGCTACTTCCCGGCCCCGCCGGTCGACCACTTCGCCGACCTGCGCGCCGAGATCTCCCTGGAGCTGGACGCGGCCGGCCTGAAGGTCGAGCGCCAGCACCACGAGGTCGGCACCGCCGGCCAGGCCGAGATCAACTACAAGTTCAACACGCTGCTCGCCGCGGCCGACGACCTGATGCTCTTCAAGTACATCGTGAAGAACGTCGCCTGGCGCAACGGCAAGACCGCGACCTTCATGCCGAAGCCGATCTTCGGCGACAACGGCTCGGGCATGCACGTGCACCAGTCCCTGTGGTCCAACGGCTCCCCGCTGTTCTACGACGAGGCGGGCTACGCGGGCCTCTCGGACACCGCCCGCTACTACATCGGCGGCATCCTCAAGCACGCCCCGTCGCTGCTGGCCTTCACCAACCCGACGGTGAACTCGTACCACCGCCTGGTGCCGGGCTTCGAGGCCCCGGTGAACATGGTGTACTCGCAGCGGAACCGTTCCGCCGCGATGCGTATCCCGATCACCGGCTCGAACCCGAAGGCCAAGCGCGTCGAGTTCCGCGCCCCGGACCCGTCCAGCAACCCGTACCTCGCCTTCTCGGCGCTGCTGCTGGCCGGCCTGGACGGCGTCAAGAACAAGATCGAGCCGGCCGAGCCGATCGACAAGGACCTCTACGAGCTCGCCCCCGAGGAGCACGCAGGCGTCCCGCAGGTCCCGACCTCGCTCCCCGCGGTGCTCGACGCCCTGGAGGCGGACAACGAGTACCTGCAGGCCGGCGGCGTCTTCACCAGCGACCTCATCGAGACCTGGATCGACTACAAGCGGACGAACGAGATCGCCCCGATCCAGCTGCGCCCGCACCCGCACGAGTTCGAGATGTACTTCGACATCTAAGAGCCGGCGCCCAGCGACCTGGGCGTAAGGCTGGATAACAGCTGTGGCCTGCGGAAACTCTTCTCGTGAGTTCTCGTAGGTCACAGCTGTTTTCCGCTCCCTTGTGCACCGCGGGTGCACCGCCCGGCCATTTCTCTGACTTGATGTCAGAAAACGATACGAGGGCCGCTACCCCATATCCGGGATAGCGGCCCCCGCTGGCTTGGCCGGACTCCCATGGCCCGCATCTCTTCACCGCTTTCGCCGGACCGCTGGGCCCAGCCGTCGAGCGAGCCCTCCCCCACCGCCTGGCCCTGGTTCGGGCGACACCCCATCGGCGGTTCTAAGCGCAGGCCAGAACCTCCCGCACGCCGTCGGTGACGCCCGGCAGGTCGTCGACGAGGGCCCACTGGTACAGGTCGTGTTCGGTCAGGATGACCGGCCCGGTCTCGGAGACGGTGACGGCGAAGTTGAACTGGCGGGTGGTGGTGCCGCGACTGTTCTCGTAGTCGAAGTGCCCGAGGTAGCGGTCCACTGAGGCGACGGTCAGGCCGGTCTCCTCCAGCGTCTCGCGGCGGGCCGCGTCCAGGATGCTCTCTCCGGCGTCCACATGACCGGAGGGGATCTCCCACAGGCCGCCCATGTAGTCGTCCGGCTTGCGGCGGACCAGGAGGATGAGGTCGGCGTCAGTGACGACGGCCGCGGCCACGAAAGTGGTGATGCCTTCGGCTTCGGCCTCCTCTGCCAAGGTTCGGGCGAGGTCGGAGGTCACGGTCACAGGAGCTCCTTGTGGTGTTCGCTGGCCTTCCTGGCCGCGCTGACGTACTGCTCGGCCAGTTTCAAATCCTGTTCACGGTGCCAGACGGGCAGCTTGATCGTCTGCGCGTGCGCCTTCTCGGCGATGGGGAAGTCACCCTCCCGGTATCGGGTGCGGGTGTTCGGGTAGCCGGGGAAGAGATGGGAGGGGTGTTGGTAGAGCGGGAGCTGGTTCAGGGGGCGGGTGGAGCCGGGCCGGTCGAACTCGGTCGCGCCCTCCGCGACGAGGGCTGCGTGGAAGCGGTCGAGGGGCAGGCCGCTGAGCTGGTCGGGCCGGTAGGTGGCCGTCAACGCGTACCAGGATGACTTCACCCCCTCGGGCATCGAGCTCACCTCAAGCCCGGGTATCTGCCCGAGCTCTCGGATCAGGTAGGAGGCGATCTCCTCGCGGCCGGCGAGGTAGGCATCCAGGCGGGAGAGCTGGTCGTGGGCGAGGGCGGCGGCCAGGGGGTGGATGCGGAGCTTGAGTCCGGCCCCGGTGACCGCGTACCGCGCGAGCGGATGGCCTGCCGGGATCTCGTTCCTGGCCCGCTTGTTGTAGTGCGCGAACGTGAGAACGCGGTAGTAGGTGTCGTCATCGTCAGTGAGGACGAAGCCGCCCTCACCCCCGGACAGGGGCTTGGGGCCGTTGAGGGAGAAGGCACCGGCCAGGCCGAACGTGCCGACCTTCTGGCCGCCGTGACCGGCCCCGTGAGCGTGTGAGCCGTCCTCCAGCAAGACCAGGTCGCGGTCCCTGGCCAGCGTGGTGAGGTCGGTCATCTGGGCGGGCTTGCCCCACAGGTGCGTGACCATGATCGCGCGGGTGCGAGGGGTGATCAGCTCGGTCACCCGGCCGGGGTCGATGTTGCCGTCCGGGCGCGTCTCGCAGAGGACCGGGACCGCGCCGAGCTGGAACAGGGGTGAGGCGGTGGCGTGGAAGGTCCAGGCGGGGACGATCACCTCGTTGCCGGGCCGGATGCGGGCGGCCCAGTAGACGGCGTGCAGGGCGGCGGTGCCGGAGCTGGTGGTGATCGCGTGCCGCACGTCGAAGTAGTCCTGGAGGGCGTCTTCCAGGTCCGCGACGATCCCGGACCGGCCGGGGATGGAGACGGCCGAATCCAGCTGGGAGACAACCTTCATGCGGGTGATGTCGTCGATCGGGGGCCAGGTGAAGTGGGCGCCGGCGTCGGTAACGGCCGGGGTACCGCCGAGGAGGGCGAGCGGGCTGGTCACAGCATCTCCTTCGGGTCGATGTAACGGCCTGCAGTCTTGGACCGGTAGCAGGACGCGATGAACGCGGCGTGGGAGAGGTGCTGATCGGGGCCGGAGACGTTGGGCCGTTCTCCGTCCAGGACCCGGCAGAAGTAGTCGATCTGTGCGGTGGCGACGCTGGGGGCGTGCGGTCGGGTCAGCTCCTCCACCACCGATCCGTCCAGGGCGAGCCGCTGCACCGCTCCCTTCGTCAACACCACTGAGCCGGCCGTCCCCACGACCCGCATGAACTCCGTCTTCGGCGCCATCCACCGCGACAGGACCAGCGATCCGTACAAACCGGAGTCGTAGCCGAGCTGGACGACGGCGGTGTCCTCCGCGTCGTAGCCGCCTTCGGGCAGGGCCGTGGTGGAGAACTCCGCGATGACCCTGCTGGGCAGGCCGAAGTACCACAGGAGCAGGTCAATCAGGTGGTAGCCCATGTCGAGGATGCAGCCCCCACCGGCCTGCTTGAGGTCCCCGCGCCAGCCAGCGCCAGGGTTGGGCGTGTGGAACGAGTAGTGCCCGCCAACGAGAATCGGGGAGCCGATCTGGTCCAGCATCCCGGCCACGCTGCTGTGGATCGGGTTGAACCGGCGCTGGAGCGTCACCATCAGTTCCACGCGGCCCTTGTGGCAGATCCCGGCCAGCTCGCGGGCCTCCTCGACAGAGGTGGCGAACGGCTTCTCCTTGAGGACGTGGACGCCCCGGGCGGCGCACTCCTCGGTCACCGCGCGCCCGGCGTGGTGCGGGACGGCGACGATCACGAAGTCCGGGGCGGTCTCGTCCAGTAGGTCACCGGCCCGGGTGAACCCGGGCACTCCGAGGGTGTCCGCTCGCTGGTGCAAGATGTCCGGGTTGTTGTCGCACACCGCGACGAGTTCGGCCCGACTGGAGCCGAGCAGGCCGGGCAGGTGATCCTCGGCGGCCTGGTGGCCAAGGCCGATGATCGCAGCACGTCGTTTCATGCGCGTTCTCCTTCCACTTCACGGAGGAACGTGTCGGGGATGACGAGTACAGCGCCAACTCCAGCTCAGGTCCTAGGTGTTAGCTGTAGTCCCGGGGTTGTCCCGCCTGTACGCGCGGTAGCCTGGCCGTCGCCGTCGATGATGGGATTGCTCCCGTGGACGACCCGATCAGGCATCCCCTCGCCTACGCCCGCCTCTTACGCGGCTGGTCCCAGAACGACCTCGTCGCGCGCCTGCACCGCGCCGCCGCGATGCGGCCCGAGGGTCTCCGCTCCGGCACCGACAAGGCGGCCGTCAGCAAATGGGAGAACGGCCGCAAAACGCCGAACATCGAATCCCAGCTCCTGATCTCGGACGCCTTCAACGTGCCGATCTCCGACCTGGAGCGGTACCCCTGGCCCCACTGGCTCCCGGGCCGGGACGACCCGGCCCCGCTCGGGGCGGCGTACACCGTCCAAGCACTTCGAGATGCACAGAGAGCCGCGATGAACCGCGAACGTCGTACCTTCCTGACCTACAGCGCACTCGCCCTGGCCGGGCTGGCCTCCCAGTGGGCCGCGCTGGAACCCGACCGCCTGACAACCGCGCTCGGCGGGCGCCGCGTCGATGACGAACTGGTGGACTGGCTGGAGGACACCAGCACCAAACTGACCGCCCTGCCGACCGAGCAACGCCAGCACACCATCAAGCTGATGGACGCCCACCTCACGACTGTGACCGACCTTCTCGAAGGCGCCCGGTACAGCGAGGCCACCGGCCGCCGCCTTCACCACTTGGCGGCCTCCCTCTCCAGCACCTGTGGCTGGTACCGCTTCGACCAGGGTCAGCACTACGCGGCCGGCAAGCTGTGGAACGCCGCTCTCACCAACGCGCACACTGCCCGCGACCGGGATCTCGGGGCCGGGGTCCTGTCCGACTTCGCCTACCAGTCGATCTGGCTCGGCCATCCCGGGTCCGCCGTAGAACCCTTGAGCCAGGCCCTGATCCATACGTCCCACCCCACCGCCCGCTCGCTGCTGTACCTGCGCAGGGCCCGAGCCCACGCCGCCCTGGGGGCCGCCGCCGACTGCCACCGTGACCTCGCCGCCGCTGAGACCGCCCTGCTGACCGACGCGGCCGACCCCGCGCCCGGCTGGTGCCGATGGATGAGCACAGCGGATCTGGCCGTGGACTCCGGCCAGTGTCTCCTCGACCTCGGCCGTACCGACGAGGCCCGCGCCCGCATTGACGAGGGCCTGACCCTGCTTCCACGGGCCCGGGACAAGACGCGCGGGGTCTTCCGCACCTACGAGGCCCGAAGTCTCGTCCAGGCCCGCGAGGTCGAACAAGCCCTCGTCGTCAGCACCGAGTCACTCGACCTCGCCACCCGCATCGGCGCCGACCGCTGCGTCACCCTGGTCCGCGAACTCGCCCCCGCTTTCAAGCCCTACCAGCAGGTCGACGGCGTACCCGAATTCCTCGAACGGCTCCGGACCGCCTGAGAGATGCGGTCGCAGGGCGGCCGTGCTTCGGGCCGGGTCACCGTGGCTGAGCCCTACGACCGCTGGCACGAAAAGCGGCCGGAGCCGGGCGAGGAGAAGTGCAGGGCTCACGGCAAGGTGCCATCCCGCGAGCACGGGCGCGGTAAGCGCTGGTTGGCGCGCTGGCGGGACCCCGACAGGCAGCAGCAGAGCGAGAGCTTCAAGCGGTATGAGGATGCCCGGCCTAACGCGGATGCTGGGGACCGTCGACGACGTACGTACATCGCCCCGAAGAAGGGCGACACGCTGCTCAAGGCGGTGATTCCTCCGCCTCTACTTCGACATCTAAGAACGCCGCAGGTCGGAGCAGATTTCTGCTCTCCTGGGCCGTCTGTGGGCCGTCGGCCGTGTTCTTCCGCTCTCGGAAGACACGGCCGACGGCCTTTTCAGGGAGCGCGGCTCAGGCCCGCGACCGGAGCCCCGTCCTCGTTGCCGTCCTCCCCCTCAGGGGCTGCGCCGAACGCGCCGTCGATGGCCTTCCGTGCGCGATCCTGGCTGTTCGGCATCAGGTGTGTGTACGTGCGTCCCGTCACGCGTCACTCTCGGGTGGGGTACGGCGAGGAAGGCGTGCCGATCCGAGTCATGGTGACCGTGGCGCCGGGGCACCTGAACACCCTCGTCTACGAATGGGATGTCTGATGAACGATCACGAGATCCGGCGCGCCACGGCGAACGACACCATGGCACAGCGCTCCGCCGACGTGACCATGCACCCGGACGCCTCCCCAGCGCAGCGGACGCTCCCCGTTCCACCGCAATCTCAGAAGGATCTCCCCATGAGCGGTGAGTGAGCCAGCGCAGTGGGTCAGGTATTGACGACCTTTATCGCTGTGGCGGGAACACTCATCGGTTCTCTTCTGGGGTACCAGTTCCAGAAGCGTGTGGCAGACCGGAGCGAGCGCCGCAGCGCCGTCCTCGCTTTCACCGCTGCGACCAACGACTTCATACGGAGTCAACACGACTGGTGGCATCGCCAGCACGAGGAACGGGACGGTCCAGCGCACGTGGCAGCCAGGACGGAGGCCTTCCGAATCCGCGGTCAGGCCTTCCAGGCCGTTCACCAGCTCCGTCTGCTCATACCCGATGGCGACCTGCATGCACGGGCAGAGCAAACCATCGGGATCATCGGTGCTCTTCACCGCGCAACAGACCGCGAAGACCTGCGGACGAAGTCAGTCGAGGCACGGGCGTCCCTCAACTCCTTCGTCGTACAGGCTTCAACCCAGATCAGGTAGACAGCCTACGGTTCTCGCGCAGGCGCGGCGCTGGTGGACCGCGAGGCCATCGCGTACGGGGGATGCCCATGCCCTCAGCCGTCGAGCAGGCTCTGGAGTTCCGGGAGGGACAGGCGGGCGGACGGGGCTGCGGTGTCTGCCTTCATGGGGACGCCGTCCGCCGCCAGCATCTCGGTCGCTGAGTCGGTGCGGCCGGGGTCCGACCATCGGAATCCGGTGCTGACCCTGCCCTTTGCGTTGAGGACGCGCCACGGGTTGGGGCAGTCACCGCAGTTGGCCAGGTGGGAGCCCACCGGCACGGCGTGGCTTCCGATGACGGCGGCCACGTCTCCGTAGGTGGTCCACCGCGCCCGCGGCAGGGCCTGCAACAGAGCGTGGAGGCTCGTCCAGTCCCGCCCCGTGCTGCCGACCTGCCCGGCCAGGTTGGCCAGGCTCAGGCCGGCCAGCGCCGACCATTCGTCCGGGTCCACTCCTTCAGGGGCATCGTCGGTGTCGACGTCCCACCAGGTGGTGCCCTGGATACCGCTGACTTTGCGTCCTTCCACCGCCTGGAAGATGTGATCGGCCAGGCCGGTCGGGGTGTACTGCAAGCCGTCGGCGCCCCAGGTCAGCGGCTTGGTCACGTCGTTGGTCCAGGTGGCGGTGGATCGGCCGGCCTCCTCGGCCGCCCACTCACGGATCCTGTCCTGGATGTATTCCGGGGCGCCGTGCCGGGGGACCAGACGGAGCCGGGCGCCGTCCGGCAGCAGCTTGGCGGCGAACAGCTTGTGGACCGCGTTCCTGGACTGTGAGCGTTCCTGCAAGGTCTGGGCTACGGCGCCGGATTCGATCCGGGCGGGGGCGAGGGTGAACTCCTCCGCCTCCGGGGTCGGATAGACCTTGGTGAAGCCGGCGACGAGCCGCTCCTCCACCTTCCACAGGTTCACTTGGACGAGACCGATGTCGAGGTTCATCTCCGACAGCCACACCACGGTGTGCGTCACCTGCTTGGGGAAGGACCCGGCGATGATCACCGGCGGGGGCGTCGCAGCACCTCGGGGGACAACTCGCCACCCACGTGATCGAGCAGGCGTTTCCGGCAGTCGTCCAGGCCGAGGGGCTCGCCCCTCCTGGCCAGGAAGTCGTGGTGCGCCTCGGCCAGTGTGTCGAGGCTGAACCGGGACACCAGCGCGGCATAGGTGATCGCCTGGAGATGGACGTCCCGGTCCGCCATACCGCGTTTGAGCTCCGCGACCACGAGCTGCCCTGTGGTGTCCAGGCCCAGCACGTCCAGCCGGTCCCGTGCCGGAACCCCGTCGGTGTCGGCCCAGCGGTCGTACTCCGCCGTGACGACCAGCACGGAGTCACCCAGGATCTCCGGGTTGGCGATCACCCATTCCTGCAGGTGCTTCCGCTCGTACAGGCTCTCGGTGGCCAGGGTCGTCGGCGTCGCCGGCGCGGCCGACTGTCCGGTGACTGTGAGGAGATGGTCCACGCGTCCCCCGTCCGCTGTGGGTCAGATGTGCCGGGAGTTTAGGCCGGGACCGGGCCACTTCACGCGGGAACGGAAGGATCGAGATCCGTCCGACCGAATCCGCTGGACAATGCACCATCCGGCTGCTCTGCCCTGCCGCTCGTCTCGCCGATGGGTGATGGGTGATGGGTGCGGCCTCCCCCGCCTGCCTTCCGGGTAAGGGAGTTGGCCGTGCTGAGAGGATGCCGGGCATGTCCTCGTTACCGAACGATCGCGCGGTCCGCGCCGCGGTGAGTGTCGCCGCGGAGTACGGTCTCCGGTGTACGGAGCCCGTGGTTCTCGGGCGGATGAGCAATGTGCTCGTCCATCTGGCGCCGCATCCGGTCGTGGCGCGGGTAGCCGGAATCATGGGGGACCTGCGGGACGGCGCGGCCGACTGGCTCGCGCGGGAGGTCGCCGTTGTGCGGCACCTCGGTGGGCGAGGCGCGGTCACGGTGTCCCGTCTGCCGCCCGGGCCGCACCTGTGCGACGGGCTGGCCCTCACCTTTGTGGCTCTGGAGCGGCCGGATCCCGCTGCCGTGCTGGATCCCGCCGAGACGGGCATGTCCCTGCGCAGACTGCACGAGGGCCTTCGGGGGCTGGAGTTGGAGCTGCCACGGCTCGGGCTGCTGGACGAGTGCGCCACGTGGTGGGACCGGTTGTCGCCGGACGCGGATCTGTCGGAGGAGACGTTGGCCCGGCTCCGGGACCGTCATGCCGAAGTCCGCGCCGCGGTGGACGGGTTGGAGTCCGCGGACCAGGTCCTGCACGGCGACGCCCATGCGGGCAATGTGATGGCTACGCCCCGTGGGCTGGTGTGGACCGACTTCGAAGACGTCACCGCGGGGCCCCCGTTGTGGGATCTGGCATGCCTGGCCGCGCGTGCACGGGTCCTGGGCGAGGGAGAGGGCGGGTACGGCCCCGAATGGGCGGACGCGGCGATCCGGGCGTACGGCGCGGATCCGCGCGATCCCCGGCTCGATCTCCTGGTCACGGCGCGCACGCTCGTTGTTGCCGCGTGGGCCCTTTCAGCGGGAGCGGAGCGGACACGGCTGAGGGCGGCCGGTCTCGATCGGGTCCGATGGCTGCTGACGGAGGGCTCGGGAGCAGCTTGAGCCGCCGGCCGCTCGGATGCCTCTCGGCGGCCTTGCTCTGGGCGGGGACGGTGTCTGTCCCGTGCGGTACGGTCGCTGGCGCCGATGACCGAAGGGAGCGGGACACCGTGGCCGATGCCGAGTTCCTTGCCGTGCTGACCACGATCGACAGTGAGGACCGCGCCCAGCGGCTCGCCGCGAGCGCGGTGGAGCAGCGGCTCGCGGCGTGCGCTCAGATCGACGGGCCGATCAGGAGCGTCTACCAGTGGCAGGGGAAGATCGAGGCGGACGCCGAGTGGCGGGTGCTCTACAAGACCACCGCCGCCCGCTACCCGGAGCTCGAGGCGCACATCAAGCGCGTGCACACCTATGACACCCCCGAGGTCATCGTCACTCCCATCACGGCCGGTAGCGATGAGTACCTCGCGTGGCTGCGGACCGAGACCGTCGGCTGACCTGCCTGCGACTCTCGTACGTCGCCCCTCCCCCGGGATGTCCCGGTTCGATGGGGCTGGTGGGGTTGGTGGGATCCATGGGGTGCATGATTCGGGAACTGCAGACGAACCGGGCCTCAAGTGACACACTGCGCGCGTGACGCATGACGAACATGAGCTCTTCCGTACCGTCGCCTTTCCCTTTCCCGAGGGACGCTTTCCCCGGGACCTGGGGGCCGTGGTCCAGCGCACCGTGGCCGAAGGAGACCTTCCGGCGCTGACCGTGGTGCATGACACGGACGGTGACTGGCTGGTCGGGGACGGCGTGAACGACCCCAATCTGCCGGGCGCGTGCATCGTCCACTGCCTCGTCCATCTCGCCGAGGCGGATCCCTCGCTCGCGGAGACCGCCTCGCTGCCGCCCGGCTATGCCGCCTACCGGGACGGGCCCGACCAGCCCTGGTCCATCGAGCCCTTCTCCTACGAGGACGGCAGTGATTCTCCCGCTCCCCCCTCTGTCAGTGGCGACTCCCCCGCCGACGCGGTCGGGAACGACGCACCTCACGGGAACGGCGCACCTCGCGGGAACGGCGGACGACGCGGGACCGGAACACCTGGCGACACCGGAACGCTGGGCAATACCGGCTGAGACGCCCCGCGGCCGCTTCACGCCGCCCGGCTCCACGCCACCCGAGGCACCCCGAGCCCGCCCGAGGCCTCCCCGCGCCTCCCCAAGCGGCCCGAAAACCTCCCCGGCCTGCTCCCCCCGCCGCGAGCCATCGGGACAGGACGCCGCTCAGGCCGCTCAGTGAAGCAGCCTGCGGCGCAGCACCCGCACGCGTCCTCGGCAGTACCCGCACGCGCCCCTCGGTAGCACCCGCGCGACCCCTCGTCAGTGCCCGCGCGCGGTCCTTCGGTAGCGAGCCGGCGCCCCGGCCGCTCCGCGACCCCGAGGGACGAAACGCCTCATAGAGGGCGAAAGTGGGTGATCAACTGCCGTAGCGTGGGGCCGCCATTGCCGCGTCCCGTTGCTTCGGGAGGAGCGCCCCCGTGTCCGAGCAGTCATCGCCGCCCGCGCCTGCGGAGTACCACGTCGAGACCTCCGACAGTCTCTTCGGCGGGGTGTACGGGCTGGTGCTGGCCAGCGCCCTGCTCTCCGCGCTCCAGACCGAGGGCGCCAGTTACACCCCGGTCTACGACGCCCTGTGGGTGCTGGTCACGGCCATCTCGTCGGCGCTCGCGCACGGCTACGCACGCCATATGTCGACCTATCGTCCCGGCACGGCGGGGCACCGCTGGCTGATGCTTCTCCGGACGCTGCTGGGCGAGTGGCCGCTCGTGGCCGCGGCCGTGCCGACGGTGCTGCTGCTGTGCGCTGCCGAGCTGGCCCACTGGTCCGAGGAACCGGCCACGGCGGCGGGGCTCGGCGTGAACACGGTGCTGCTGTTCGGACTGGGCATGTTCGCCGCGCTGCGCATGGGCTACAAGCAGGGCGGGGCGATCCTCATCGGGCTCGCCGACGCCGCGGTGGGCCTGCTGATCGCGATCGCCAACGCCATCATCAAATGACGGGGCCGGGTCCCGGTCAGGCAGCAGAATGGCCCCATGATCGGCAATCTGCAGTGTGTGGTGCTGGACTGTCCCGACCCGCGGGCCCTCGCCCGTTTCTACGCCGCGGTCCTCGGTGGTGAGGTCGACCGGCCCGACCGGCGCTGGTCGCTCGACGAGGAGTGGTCGACCCTGCACACCCCGGGCGGCCCCGTCCTCGCCTTCCAGCGGGCGGCGGACCACCGGCCACCGCGCTGGCCGGACCCGGCGTATCCGCAGCAGTTCCACCTCGACGTCGGGGTGAGCGACCTCGATGCCGCCGAGGCGCGGGTGCTCGCGCTGGGGGCCACGCGGCTCGCCCCGGCGGTCACGGGGTCCGGTTCCGAGCCGGACGGCGACGCTGTTTCCGAGCCCGACCCAGGCTCCGGGGCCGGTTCCGAGACCGGCTCCGCGGCCAGTTCCGAGACGGGCTCCGTGACCGTTCCCGAGGCTGGTTCCGGCTGCGATTCCGAGACCGGCTCGGACTCCGTTCAGGACGAGCCGGGTTGGCGCGTATACGCCGATCCGGCCGGCCATCCGTTCTGTCTCGTCCGGGAGTGAGGCCCCGGGGTGACCGGGCCGCCGTCCCTCCCGGTCACCCGCGGTCGCCGTTCCGGCGAAAGGAATCGGCCGGAGACGTGCGTCGCATTCCGTATCAACTCCTGGTCGGGGAGAGCGCGGGCGACGCCGGTTCTGCTTCAATGGGGTCATGGCCAGCTTCCAGAACACCGCACCGGGTCGCCACGACCTCGAGCCGTTCTGGCCTTCACGGCAGCACCACGACTTCGACCGCGTGTGTTGCCGCGCGACTCCCGCGCAGGCCCCTTCCCAGCGCTGACGCCGTCCCGTCGCAGTCAGCCGCCGACCGTTCCGGTCGGCCACCGGCCCGCGCGCCGTACGTCCCTCGACGACTTCTCCGCGCGAAAGAGCTGAGCTTCCATGACCAACACCCGTTCGCTGTCCGCCGCTCCCATCTCGCCGTCCGCTCCGCTGGGCCGGCACCGGCTCCGCGCCGTCGACCGGAACGAAGTGGTGCAACTCGCCGACTTCCTGCCGCCCGGCACCACCTGGCTGCCCGCGCCGCAGCACACGCTCCCGACCCTGCCGGGCCAGCCGCCGATGGTCGGCTACCTGCTCCTGGTGCCGGCGGACGCCCCTGCCGCGGGCGTCGTGCCCGTCCCGTCGGCGGATCCGTCGCACCCGGCCCACGAATCGGTGCGGGGAGCCGGACCGGTGCCGGAGACCCGCCCCGCGCCGGAGGCCGCACCGGAGACCGGGCCGGTGCGGATCGACACCGACCGGCGCATCGCGACCGTCGACGGCCTGCCGCTCGACCTGACCTACCTCGAGTTCGAGCTGCTCGCCCACCTCGTTGCCCACCCGCACCGGGTGCACAGCCGCGACCAGCTCGTCACCACGGTGTGGGGGTACGGGCACGTGGGTGACGGCCGGACCGTGGACGTCCACATCGCCCGGCTGCGCCGCAAGCTGGGCGTGCACCGGGAGTCGATCGTGACGGTGCGGCGCGTGGGCTACAAGTACACGCCGCCGGGACGGTAGCCCCGATCCGCTGGGCAGTTCATCGGCCGGGCGGCCACTTCTGCTTCGGCAGGCCACCTCTGCTTCTCCCGGCCCCCTCTGCTTCAGTACTGCGCGGCTCGGACGGCCCCGAACCGCGCGGGTCCCCGGTACGCGAGGCGCGTACCGGGGACCCGGGGCCGACTGCGTCAGGAATGCGCCTCGGCGGAGCCGGCGCGACGGCGGGCGACGGCTCCCAGTGCGGCATCCACGACGAGGAACGCCAGCAGGCTCAGTCCGAGCAGCGGAACCAGCCAGACGATCACCAGCGTTGCGGCCGCCAGCGGCAGCAGGACCGGCAACGGCACCCGCCGCCAGGCGCCGCGCGGCATCGGCCTGCCGAAGGTGAGGCCCGTGCTCTGGGCGGGCCGGCGTCGCCACCACATGACGTAGCCCCAGACGATCAGCAGGATCAGCGCCCCGGCGAGCGCGATCAGCGCGATCTGGTTGATCAGCCCGAGGAACAGCCCCTGGTGGGCGTCGATGCCCCAGCGGGTGAGCTTGGCGAGCAACGGGTAGTCGGAGAAGCTCAGTTCGTCGGTGACCTTGCCGGTGGCCGGGTCCACGGCCACCGCGTCCAGGTGCACCGGCCACTCCTTGTCGGTCTGCTTGACGAGGTACGCCGTGCCCGGCTCCGTGGGGGCGGCGATCTCGATCGGGCCGGTGAGCTTCCGGTCGAGGGCGGTCTCCAGCACCCGGTCGAGGCCGACGTCCTGGCCGGTGTGGCCGCCGTGGCCGGCGCCGCCGTGGTGGCCCGCGTGGTCACCGTGGCCCTGGCCACCGCTGTGGCCGCCGCCGGCCTCGGCGGAGATCTCCGGGGTCGCGCCGTGCACCTGGGTGCGGAGCACGTCGATGTTCTCCCCCGCGTAGGTCGACCAGGTCAGACCGGTCGCCGAGAGGAAGACCAGGCCGAGCACGGCCCACAGGCCCACCGCGCCGTGCCGGGAGAGGGTACGGCGGCGGCCGGTCGCACCGCGCTCGGGCAGCAGCAGACCGCGGGCGCCGCGGACGGTGCGCCGGCGCTTGATCCACAGCAGCAGGCCGCCGAGGGCGACCACCCAGAGCCAGCTGGCGGCGAGTTCGCTGTAGAGGCGGCCCGGTTCGCCGAGCTTCAGATTGGCGTGGAACTCGGAGACCCAGGTGCGGAACGGCAGCGCGCCCGACCCGCCGTAGCTCTCCAGCGCGCCGCGGACCTCGGCGGTGTACGGGTCGACGAACACGGCCAGGGACTTGCCCTCGTCCACGCTCGGGTCGCTCAGCAGGACCCGGGTGGTGGCGCCGTCCTCGGTGGAGGGCCAGACGGCGGTGAGGCTGCCGTCCGGGTGGGCCCGCAGGGCTGCGTCGACCTGGCGGGAGAGGGGGACGGTGTGGTCGCCGACGGGCGCGGTCAGCTCATGGGCGTAGACGACCTTCTCGATCTGGTACGAGACGGCGTAGAGCAGCCCGGTGACGGCCGCGACCAGCAGGAACGGGGCTATCAGGACGCCGGCGTAGAAGTGCATGCGCAGGACGAGCGGGCGCAGGGCGGCCCAGCCGCTCCGGCGGCCGTCGTCGCCCGGGCCGGTGGACGGGTCGGCGGACGGGTCGGTGGACGGGTCGGCCTCCGGAGCCGCGCTCTCCTCCGGGCCTGTGGTCTGCTCCGGGCCTGTTGTCTGCTCCGAGTCCGTGGTCTTCTCCGGAACCGTGCTCTTCTCCGGAGCAGTGCTCTTCTCCGGAGCAGTGCTCTTCTCGGCGTCGGTGGTCTTCTCCGGCCCGGGGGCCTTCTCCGAAGCCGTGGTCTTCTCGGCGCCGGCGGTCTTCACCGGACTGGTGGCCTTCTCCGGGCCGGGCGGCGCGGAGGGGGTGTTCTCGGTCCCCGTTACGGGGTCGTCAACGGACATGGGGTCCTTCGGTCTCGGCTCCGCGTACGGGTGAACCGGTACGCGGCGGGGTGGAGACCGTCGTGCGATGGGCGGCAGGGCAAGACAGCCGCACCAGCGGCCGACGGCCGTGGTGAAAAGCACCCACCGGCGGGTCCGTCCGCGGACGGAATCCGCGGAACCGCGCCCGGTATTCATCCCGAGCCCTGACCGGACCTCACGGGACCGGCCCTCGGCAGGCCCGGACCTCGCGGGGACAGGACCTCACAGGACCGGACTCACGGACGCCGGGTTCCCCGGAGCGGGACACCGGAACCCGGTCCTGGCGGACGGGGCCCGGCGCACGGACCGGAAGGCGGGACACGGAGCCCGGCGGAATGCCGGAACACCGAACACCGGGAGGCCGAACCGAGACGCCGGAGTGCCTGATGTGCTGACGTCAGCTACCGAGTACGGAACGGAACCCCGGAAGGTTCACACCGGTGGGGGTGACATGGCCGTGCACCGCGCCGCACGGCGGACCCCGCCGCGAGAGGACATGGGCGAGCAGCAGCCGCCGCTCCCGTCCCGGCTCGTCCGGGCAGGGCGCCGGCCGGGTCACGCCTGGCAGGGCGGGCCGCAGGACGGCGGCGAGGAGCAGCCGCAGCGGGCTGAAGGCGAGCGCGCTCAGCGCGCCCAACAGCCGGAAGAAGGCCGTCTCTCCGCGCCAGAGCCACAGGGCGCAGCAGACCGCGGCCGCCAGGTGCGCGGTGAGCATGACGCCGGAGTCGCCGGAGTCGGCGGTGTGCGCCGTGCCGGTCGTCCCGGCCGCGTGCCGCATGCCGTCGGCGGCCGATGTGGCGGCCATGCCGGCCATCTCGCGGGCGCCGTCGGGCCGCAGGGCCCGGTGCCCGCCCGAGAAGAGCAGGTGGAGCGCCGCCTGGGTGGTGAGCAGGCCGGTTCCGATGGCCAGGATGCCCCGTCGGCGGCGGGCGGCGAGCCAGGCGGCGGCCGCCGTCACCGCGAACGCGGCCAGCAGTGCGTGTCCGGGGAGCTGGCGGCCCGATGCCATGACGTGTCCGGCCGCGGCGAGCAGCACACAGACGGCCGCGAACACCGCGGCCCGTACGTGGCGTGAGAGCGACCGGGCATCTGTCATGGTGCGCACATGCTGCCATCCCGTGGCGGCGGGCAGCGCGCCAGTACGAAATGTCCCCCTCTCCCCGCCCCGGCCCGCCGGGCGCGACACGATGTCCGGACATCACCCCACACGGCCTCGCTCGACGACTACTGCCCGACCTGCCACGGATTACCCGGATCTGCCCACCGCCCCGGAAGTCGATTCCGAAGAATCTGATGCGCGTGTGAACACGGCGACGGCCCCCGCCGTATGAAACGGAGCTTCTCCGACCGGGAGTCCCCCCATCTCCCGGAAAGACGCAAGAGGGGTTCCATGAAACAGAATTCGCACAAACGCTCCCCGCTCGTGGGCAGGGCGATCGCCGCGGCGGCCGCCCTCCTGCTGGGAGGCGGAGGCCTCGTCGCCGTCAATGTCACCGCCAACGCCGGACAGAGCGATGACGGTGGCTCCACGGAGCAGATCTCCGCACAGAACGCTTCGACGATCGCCTGCCCGGAGGTGGTCGACCAGATTCCCGAAGTGCCGAGCAAGGCACGGGCGGAGGTCGACCGGAACCTCGCACAGCTGGACAGCCAGATCGGCGATGCGTACCAGAAGATGGTGAGCGCGCGGGCGAAGGGGTCCATGGACGCCGACGCCATGCAGAGCTCCATCCTTGATCCACTGGAGGCCAAGCGCAAAGCGTCGATCAACGAGATCAACTCCTCCCTCGACCGCTGGGGACAGAGCCCCGCGGGCCTGACGGATCTGGCCGATTGTCAGCTCAAGGGCAATGACGCAGCAGGAGGGGACGGCCAGGCCCTCGACGGCCAGCAGCAGGACGGCCAGCAGGCCGGTCAGGACCAGCAACAGGGTCAGGACCAGCAGGGCGGCCAGGAGCAAGGCGGTCAGGACCAGGGCGGCCAGGATCAGGGCCAGGGCGGTCAGCAGGGCGGCGGTCCCTCGCCCGACGACTTCCAGGACATCACCCAGGTCCAGCCGAATGCCCAGGACCCGAACCAGGGCAACGGCACCGGCAAGTTCACCTCCGACTGCGGAGTCAACGAGAACGGGCTCCGCAACTCGGACAACGTGATCGCCGCCCCCGGTGTGAGCAACGGCGCGCACCACATGCACGACTACATCGGCAACCAGGCCAACGACGCTTTCGCGAGCGACGACGACCTGGCGGGCGGTCAGACCACGTGCAAGAACCAGGAGGACCAGTCCACCTACTACTGGCCGGTCATCCGACTGCAGAACGGCCAGAACGAGCAGGACGCCAACGCCGCGGGTGGCGGCCAGGACGGCAACATCGGCCAGATCCAGACGCCGGTGGAGGTCACGAACGAGTTCGTGGGCAACCCCAGCAGCGATGTCGTCGCGATGCCGAAGTTCCTGCGCATCATCACCGGTGACGCCAAGGCGTTCACCAACGGCGACGCCAACGCGAACGCGTCGTGGAGCTGCACCGGGTTCGAGGACCGTCAGCTGAAGGACAAGTACCCGATCTGCCCCGAGGGCAGCAAGGTCGTCCGTTCCTTCGCCTTCCAGAGCTGCTGGGACGGTCAGAACATCGACAGCGCCAACCACCGTACGCATGTGGCGTTCGCCAAGGAGGACGGCTCCTGCGACAACGGCTTCAAGGCCATTCCGCAGCTGAAGCAGCGCATCGTCTACGACGTGCCGCCCGGCCCCGGCTTCGCGGTCGACTCCTTCCCGGAGCAGTTGCACAAGCCGATCACCGACCACGGCGACTTCATCAATGTCTTCTCGGACAACCTGATGAACGAGATGGTCAGCTGCATCAACAACGGCGAGGAGTGCCAGTAGCCGAGCAGCCCGCGGGCCCGCGGCCGGCATCCGTGCCGGCCGCGTGCTCACCGGTCACCGCCGCGGCCGGTGACACCGGATGTCCTTCCGGTGTCACCGGCCGCGGTTCTGTGTGACGGGACGCGAGGACGGGACCGTCCGGGCGGAGCCGAGCCGGTGAGGCCGGCCAGGACCGAACGGACTACGAGCCCATGTCCATGTGGTGGGAGGACGCCTGGTGGCCGCTGTGGTGCGAGGCCTTGTGGGAGCCGTGCGAGCCGCCCTCCCCGGAGCCGTGGTGCGAACCGCCCTCGTGGGAATCGCCCTCATGGGATCCTCCCCCGTGCGAACCTCCGTGCGAACCCCCGTGCGATCCTCCGTGCGAAGGCGCCGTCTCCACCTCCCCGCCGAGCTTGCCGCGCAGCTTCCCGAGCGTCTTCGGCTCGCCCACGGCCACCCACTTCGGGCCCACGAGGTAGGACCCTCCGTAGTTCTGTGCCTCACTCAGCCAGTCCATCTGGCCCTTGTTCGTGGCGAACGTGGCGAGGACATAGCGCGTCTTCTTCGACTTGCACAGCCCCTGCCGCAGCTCCTTGGCGTCGATCTGCATGTCGGGCTTGCAGGTGACCTTCTTCGCGAGCTGCTCCACGGTTCCGGTCGCCGTCTTCGGCGTCTTCTCCTTCTGTTCCCCGCTGCCGCACCCGGCGGTGAGCAGCAGCGCTCCGGTCACCACGGCGGACGCGAGAACCGCGCCCGACCGGCCCCTGCCTCGAACACGCATGGATGCCCTCCTCTGAGTAGACGCACGTCGGCACTACCGCATACGGGAACGATCGGTGATCGTCTCAATCGCGCGTCCCATTGCTCGTCCATATTCCGGTCATTAACGTGCACCCCACTCATACCTGTCGCAGCACCACCCGCCTCGTGGGGAGCGCACGTGACTGACCTGAACAGCCGAAACGTGGCCAGACGGACGCTGCTGGGGACCGCCGGAGCCCTCGGGGCCACGGCGCTCGGCAGCGGAACGCCCGCGATCGCCGCGGGGCCCGGAGCCACCGGGGCCGCGGCGAACGCCGGGGCCGGAGCCATCGGGGAAAAGGTTTCCGCAGACCTCATCGCACCCGCCCGCGCGGCGCTGCGGCGGCTGCTGCCCGACCATGCCGGGCAGTTCCGGCTGACGGCCCTCACCGGCCCGGAACGCTTCCGGGTCACCGGCTCCACCGGCCGGATCGAGGTGTCGGGCACCGGTCCGGCGGTCCTGCTGACCGGCGTCCACTGGTACCTCAAGTACGTCTGCGGGGCGCACATCTCCTGGGCCGGCAGCCGGACCGGGCTGCCGCGCCGGCTGCCCGCGCCGGGCCGCGCGCTGGAGCGGTCGGCGACCGTGGCGCACCGCTTCGCGCTCAACGACACCCACGACGGCTACACCGGGCCGTACGCGGACTGGCCGCGCTGGGAGCGGCTGATCGACGTCATGGCGCTGCACGGCCTCAACGAGGTCCTGGTGACCCCCGGTCAGGAGGCCGTCTACCACCGGCTGCTCCAGGACTTCGGCTACTCGGACGCGGAGGCACGCGCCTGGCTGCCCGCCCCGTCCCACCAGCCGTGGTGGCTGCTGCAGAACATGAGCGGCTACGGCGGGCCGGTCAGTACGGAGCTGCTGGCGCGCCGCGCCGACCTGGGCCGCAGGATCTGCGAGCGGCTGCGCGAGCTGGGCATGGCGCCGGTGCTCCCCGGCTACTTCGGGACCGTCCCGGACGGCTTCGAGCAGCGCAATCCGGGCGCCCGTACCGTGCCGCAGGGTGTCTGGGCGGGGCTGAAGCGCCCGGACTGGCTGGACCCGCGGACGGCCGCGTTCCGCGATGTGGCGGCCTCCTTCTACCGGCATCAGCGGGAGCTGTTCGGGCCCGCCGCCCACTTCAAGATGGACCTGCTGCACGAGGGCGGCAGCGCCGGGGACGTGCCCGTGCCCGACGCGGCGCGGGCCGTGGAGAAGGCCCTGCAGACCGCCCGGCCGGGAGCCACCTGGGTGATTCTGGGCTGGCAGGACAACCCGCGCCGGGATCTGCTGGACGCCCTGGACAAGGACCGGATGCTCGTCGTCGACGGCCTCTCCGACCTGGAGACCGTGACCGACCGGGAGAAGGACTGGGGCGGCACGCCGTACGCGTTCGGCACCATCCCCAACTTCGGGGGCCGCACCACGATCGGCGCCAAGACCCATATGTGGGCGGAGCGCTTCACCGCGTGGCGCGACAAGCCGGGCAGCAAACTGGTCGGCACGGCGTACATGCCGGAGGCGGTGGAGCGCGACCCGGCGGCGCTGGAACTCTTCAGCGAGCTGGCGTGGCGCCGTGAGGCGGTGGACCGGACGGCGTGGTTCGTCTCGTACGCGGATCTGCGGTACGGCGGGCGGGACCGGCAGGCGCGCGCGGCGTTCGCGGCCCTGCGCGGCACCGCGTACGAGATCAGCAGCCGGGACGGCCGTCCGCACGACAGCATCTTCGCCGCCCGGCCCAGCCTCACCGCCCGGTCCGGCACGAACTACGCCACCCACACCCCGGCGTTCGACAGCGCCGGCTTCGACACCGCGTTCGCCGCGCTGCTGGGGGTACGGGAGGGGCTGCGCGGCTCCGACGCCTACCGCTACGACCTCACGGACGCCGCCCGGCAGGCGCTGGCGAACCGCTCCTGGCATCTGCTGCCCCAGCTGCGCACCGCCTACGAGCGCAAGGACCGGGATGCCTTCCGGGCACTGGCCCGGCTCTGGCTGAAGCTGATGCGGCTGAGCGAGGACATCACCGGCGCCCACCGCCTCTTCCTCCTCGGCCCCTGGCTGGACGACGCCCGCCGGATGGCGTCCGGCGCGGACGAGGCGGCGCGGCTGGAGCGGTCGGCGCGGGTGCTGGTCACCACCTGGGCCGACCGGGTGACGGCCGACGGCGGGAAGCTCGCCAACTACGCCAACCGGGACTGGCACGGCCTCATCGGGGACTTCCACCTGCCGCAGTGGCAGGCGTTCCTCGACGAGCTGGAGGACGCGCTGGCGGAGGGGCGGGAGCCCAAGCCGTTCGACTGGTACGCGATCGAGGAGCCCTGGACCCGGGAGCGCCGGTCCTACCCGCTGCGGCCGGTGAACGACGCGTACCGGACCGCCCGGCGGGTGCACGCGGCCCTGGCCACCGCCCCGTACCAGGGGAGCGTGACGGTGACCGCCGAGCCGCCGACGCTGCCGCCGGGCGGCAGCGCGCTGGTCACGGCGACGTTCCGGAACGTCAGCGGTCTGGCGCCGACCGGCCGGGTCGACTTCGCCCTGACCGGCGTGGACGCCCAGGCGCAGGGCCCGGTCTCGCTGCCGCGGGTGGCGCCGGGCGGCAGCGGCACGGTCCGCTGGCGGGTGACGGCCCCCGCCGGGCCGCTCGAGCACCCGCTGAAGCCGCTCCCCTACGACCTGAGCACCGACTACGGGCCGCAGGGCGAGGACCGGGTGCGCACCCGGCACCCCGGCACGCTCTTCGTGGGCAGTCCGCTCGACGGGCCGTGGCGGACGGTGAGCACCAACGGCGCCGTCTTCGGGCAGCTGGCGGACCGGATCGGCGTCAACGGGGCGGGCGCGGACCTGTGGAAGGCCACGTCCGAGTTCGGCGCCGCCTACCGCGAGGGCGTGCTGACGGCGGGCCGTTCGGTCACGGTGCGGGTGGACGGCCAGACGGTGACGGGCCCCTGGGCGCGGGCCGGGATCATCGTCCGCAACAAGCTGGCGACGGCCGGGTCCCCCGGCTTCCTCAATCTGGCGGTCACCCCGGGCAACGGCGTGGTCCTGAGCCACGACACCAACGGCGACGGCACCATCGACGCGTACCAGCGGCTCACCGGCGTGCGCGCCCCGGTGCTGCTGCGGCTGACGCGGGCGGCCTCGGGGGCGTACACCGGGGCGTGTTCCACGGACGACGGCGCGACCTGGCGCACGGTCGCGACGGTCACCGTGCCGGGCGCCTCGGCCACCCAGGACGCGGGGCTGTTCATGACGGCCTCGAACGGTGGCGGCGACGCCCGGGGCACGGCGGAGTTCAGCGGCTGGCAGGTGCGCTGACGGGCTCCGGCGCCCGCTGACCCGTTTCCGACGGCCCGGCAGGGGGTGCTGCCGGGCCGTCGGTTCCGGGGACGGGGCCGACGGCCCGGGGTGGGGCGGTGTGGTGTGGTGTGGTGCGGGTGGCGTGCGGTGTTGGTGGTGTGGGCGGTGTTGGTGGTGTGTGCGGCGCAGCGCGGTGGGGGCCGGTGGCGTGGTGCGGGTGGCGTGGTGCGGCGCCGTATGGGGCCGTTCGGCGCAGGGCGGGGCGGGGCCGGTGCGGTCCCGGCGGCGCGGGCGGCGCGGTGGCGGGCCGGACGAAGGGTGCGGTCCGGGTCAGGTGACCATCCCACCATTCGCTCGTTCTGTTGAACGTGACTTCCCGGGATGCGACCACCGCTCACCGTCCGCCACCCGCTCCGATCGAGCCCGTCGGCACCGAACTGGCCGAGGCGGCGCTCGTCGAGCACTATCCGCGGCTGGTGCGGATCGCCTATCTCGTGCTGTCGCCCGCGCTCGGCCGCAGCCGCCGGGTCCTCACCGCGCACGCCGTCGTCCAGCGGGCGCTCCCCCGGCGCCGCACCACCGGCACCCCGTACGACCTCCCGGCCCAGCGCGCGGACGAGGCCGCGGAGGCCGAGGACGCCGCCGAGGCGCGGGCCGCCGGTTACGCCTACGTACGGCTGCGGGTGCTGCGGGCCGCGCTCGCCGCCGGCCGCCCCCGCCGCTCCTGGCAGCGTCCGCTGCGCTCCCCGCTCCCCCCGCTCTTTCCGCAGGTGTGGGGGCTGCGGCTGTTCCCGCGTTCGGGCGGGGCCGATGAACTCGCGCTGGACCAGGCCCTGTCACGGGTGTCCGCGCCCGCCCGTGCCGGGTATGTGCTGCGCGGGCTGGAGCGGCTGCCCGACCGGGAGGTCCGGCGGCTGCTGGCGGCGGCCGGGGTCCGCGACCCGCATGCCGCGCTGCTCGCGGCGGACGGGGTCACCGCGCCCAGCGGCAGCCGGGACGAGCTGCTCCTGGAATCGCCGGAGTTCGACGCCTGCTCGCTCCACGCCCGCCCCACCGACCTGGTGCGCCGCCGCCAGCACCTGCGGGCCGCCGCGGCGGCCGCAGCGGCGGCCGCGGTCTGCGGCACGCTCCTCGGGCTGCCCGGCGAGGGATGGGGTCCGGACGGGGCCGCCGCACCGCCCTACGCCCGGAACGCCTCCACCGAACGCGCCCTGGACCCGGCCGCGCTGACCCGGGCCGCCCCCGCCGACTGGCGCACCTCGGACCGTGCCGGCTTCGCCGCCTGGCCCGCCCGGGGCGACCGCGCCGACGACCGGGAGCTGCTGCGGCGCGCCCTCGCCGTCTGGGCGCGGCCGGGACGCGCGGTGCAGGTGTCGGCCACGCCCGGCACCGCGTCCGGGCCGCCGTCGGGGCCGGCCCAGTTGCTGTACGCGGGCGATGTGGACCGGGCGACGGTGGTGCTGCTGTACGACGGGCTCCGGGTGGTGCGGTACGCGGAGGGCAAGGGCGCGGACCGCGGCGGGGCGGCGCTGGACTTCGCCCGGACGGACGGGGCGGACACCGCCACCGCCTCGGCGCTCGTGGTGAACCGCACCGACGGCAATGTGCGCTATCTGACCGCCCCCTGGGTGTCCGGCGCGCATCTGCTGGATCTGCTGCGGCCGGGGGCGGAGGGGCGTCCGCTGCACCGCACCGTGGACGGGGTGACCGAGCCGATGCCGAGCCCGGTCCCCGCGGCGACCTGCCGGAGCTGGCCGGCCCTGGAGTTCCGCAACGCGGCCGCGGCGGGTGCCGGGCGGGCCCCGCACGTGGCGACGGACCTCGGCGAGCTGGCCCCCGCCCGGCTGACGTACGGCGATCCCGCGGGGCCGCCCGGGGAGGCTGCGGGCGACCGGGCGCGGGTGAGCTGGGCCCGTACGGCCTGCCACCTTCCGGCGATGCGTTCGCTGGGGGTGCGCACGGTCAACTCCTGGCGGTTCGCCACCCAGACCCTGCCGGCCGGCGGCGGCAGCGCCGCCTGGGTGTGCACCCGGGCGGAGACCTGGCGGGGTGCGGGCAGCAGGGTGCTCGCCCAGTTCCAGCCGCCGGTCGCGCGGGTGGGCACGCCGGGGGCGGTGACCGCCCGCGCGGCGGACTCCCGGGCCTGCGGTCCGCGCGCGCCGCGGGTGCTGGCGGGTGTGGTGTGGAAGTCGGGCACGGGCCGGTGGTACGTGCTGGCCGCGGGCAGCGGCGACGTCGCGTCCATCACGGCGTCCGGGGGTGTGCGGGGCAGCGCGGAGGGGCGTGTGCTGGCCCTGCCCGCCGGCCCGGGGGCCCGGGCCGATCTCGACGCGCGGCTGGCGGACGGCGGTCGGCTGGCGGCGTTGCGCTGAGGGCTGGGGCTGGGGGCCGAGTGCTGGGGGCTGGGGACGGCGGGTGCGCTGGTGCGTGCGCGGCCGCGGGCCCCGGTGACGGGTGTGCCGGGCCCCGGTGACGGGTGTGCCGGGGGCGTATGGGGGCGGGGCCGTTCGGGCGGGCGGCAGCGGATTTCGGGCGCGGGGCGCCCGGTTCGGGGCGGTGCCGCGAAAGCGTCGGCTCGTCCCGGAACGTGCCCTCTGCCTGCGCCAATGCCCTGAACGGCAACTTCCGCTCCCCCGTTATGGTGTTCATATGACGACTGGGGTGCGCCGCAGGATGGGCGTAGAGGAGCGGCGGGAGCAGCTGATCGCCGTGGCACAGGAACTGTTCAGCCAACGCCCTCCGGGGGAGGTGTCCATCGACCAGATCGCGTCGGCCGCGGGCATATCCCGCCCCCTCGTCTACCACTACTTCCCGGGCAAGAACAGCCTGTACGACGAGGTGGTCCGACGGGCCGCCGGCGAACTGACCCGGCGCTTCGCCGAGCCGCAGGAAGGCCCGCTCGGGGCGCGGCTGCTGCGGGTGATGTCCCGCTTCTTCGACTTCGTCGACGACCACGCGCCGGGGTTCGAGGCGCTGCTGCGCGGCGGTACGTCCGTCGGCTCGGAGCGGGCGAACGCGCTGATCGACAAGGTGCGGCAGGCGGCCTACGACCACATGCTGTTCCACCTGGGGATCACCGACCCGGGCCCGCGGATCGCCCTGGCCGTCCGGTCCTGGATCGGGATGTCCGAGACGACGGCGCTCACCTGGCTGGACGGGCGGCACATTCCCCGTACCGAGCTGGAGTTGCAGCTGGTGCACAGCTTCATGGCGCTGCTCGCGGTGAGCGCGGCGTACGACGAGGAGGCCGCGGCGCTGGTGCGGCGGATCGTCGACCAGGAGCCGGTGGACGGGACGTTCGGGGATCTGGCGGCGCGGTTGAGCGCGTTCGGGCCGGGGGGCTCGGGGGGCTCGGGGGGCTCGGGGGCCGGCCTGTAGCGGGGTGGGTGTGCGGGGTGCCGTGCCGGGTGCCGGGTGCCGTTCGGGGTGCGGGTGCCGTGTCCGGGTGCGGGTTCGGAGCGCCGGGTGCGGGTGCCGTGTCCGGGTGCGGCTCTGCACGCGGGGTGCGGACGTGGTGCCGGGTGCCGGGACCTGCGGGGTGGGGGGTTCCGGAACGTATATTTACGGGCCTGGCGGCCCACAAATACACGGAAGCTTCCGGAACCCCCCAC
>NZ_JBEOXS010000051.1:0-53183 GCF_040296705.1 Streptomyces sp. NPDC002055 | reverse complement strand
CTTCCGTGTATTTGTGGCCCCCAGGGCCGTAAATATACGTTCCGGAACCCCCCACCCCTGCGCCCCCACCCCCTTGCGTACGGACCACCAGCCCGTCGTGGCGCGCCGCCGTCTTTGTCCGGTGCCCTGTGGCCTTTGTGGACTGGCCCGGCTTTGTCTTTGCCCCTGGCGGTCGTCCAGCCCATCGCCTGCGGGTCCATGCGTTGACGTCCGAACGGCCTCGGTTCACTCCGGTCGGCGTGCGCGGTGGCTGGAATGTGGGTTGTCGGGGTGGTGGGGTCCTGGGGATACGAGAATGCCGGTGCTGATGGATTCGTGGCATCGGAGGAGCGCATGGCTCGGGGCGGCAGGGGGCGCGCGGTCTCGTGGACGGCGCTCGGGCTGGTGGTGCTCGCGGTGCCGGTTGTGGCGGTGGCGGTGTCCTCCGAGCCGCCCCGGGCGTCGGCGCCCGTGGTGCGGGCCGGGCTGGACGATCCGGTGAAGAAGGAGATCGCCATGCGGCTGGTGTCCAGTGCGGAGAACTCCTCGCTGGACTGGCGGGCCCAGTACGCGTACATCGAGGACATCGGGGACGGGCGCGGCTACACCGCGGGCATCATCGGGTTCTGTTCGGGCACCGGTGACCTGCTGAAGGTGGTGCGGGCCTACACCGACGCCCGGCCGGGCAACGGGCTCGCCCGGTATCTGCCCGCGCTGCGGCAGGTCGTGGGCAGTGCCTCGCACGAAGGGCTGGATCCCGGGTTTCCGCGGGCGTGGCGTGCGGCGGCGAAGGATCCGGCGTTCCGCCGGGCGCAGGACGAGGAGCGCGACCGGGACTACTTCGGTCCCGCGGTGCGGCGGGCGAAGGCGGACGGGGTGGGTGTGCTGGGCCAGTTCGCGTACTACGACGCGGCGGTGGTGCACGGTGTGCGCGGTCTGCGTGCGATTCGGGAGAAGGCCGTGCGCGGGGCGGAGCCGCCGGCCCGGGGCGGTGACGAGGTGCGGTATCTGCACGCCTTCCTCGATGCCCGGGTCGCCGCGATGCGTCAAGAGAAGGCGCACCGGGACACCAGCCGGGTCGACACCGCCCAGCGGGTCTTCCTGGAGCGGGGCAATCTCGCGCTGGACACGCCGCTGGACTGGAAGGTCTACGGAGACCGGTACCACCTCGACTGATGCCCGTGAGTGGGTGCCGGGCCCCGGGGCCCGGCACCCGGGGTCAGGCGGCCACCGTCGGTTCCGGTGCGGGGGCCTCCGTGCCGGTGGGGCCGGGGTTCCGGTCCCTGCTGCCCAGGTGGTTGAAGAGCAGGTTGAGGACGATCGCCACGATGCAGCCGGTGCTGATGCCGGAGTCCAGGATGACCAGCAGGTCGTCCGGGAAGGCGTGGTAGAAGTCCGGCGCGGCGATGGGGATCAGCCCGACGCCGACCGACGCGGCCACGATCAGCGCGTTCTCGCCCTGCTCCAGGGCGGCCGTGGCCAGGGTCTGCATTCCGCTGGCGGCGACCGAGCCGAACAGCACGATGCCGGCGCCGCCCAGGACCGGCAGCGGTACGAGCGCGATGACGGAGGCGGCGACGGGACACAGGCCGAGCAGGACCAGGATGCCGCCCGCGGTCGCCACGACGTACCGGCTGCGCACCCGGGTCATGGCCACCAGGCCGATGTTCTGGGCGAAGGCGCTGCACGCGAAGCCGTTGAAGACCGGGCTGAGGGCGGTGCCGAGGGTGTCGGCGCGCAGGCCGCCCTCGATGGTCCGCTCGTCGGCCGGGCGGTCCACGATCCGGCCGAGGGCCAGCATGTCCGCGGTCGACTCGGTCATGCAGACCAGCATCACGATGACCATGGAGACGATCGCGGCCGTGTCGAACTGCGGTGCCCCGAAGTGGAACGGGGCCGGAAAGCCGATCAGTCCGGCGTTCCTCAGGGCGCCGAAGTCGGTCATGCCGAAGGGGATCGCGAAGAGCGTTCCGGCCACGAGGCCGAGGAGGATGGCGATCTGCTGGAGGAAGCCGCGCAGCACCCGGCGCAGCAGCAGCACGATCGCGAAGGTCAGGGCGGCGAGGCCGATGGCCCGCGGGGAGCCGTAGTCGTCGGCGGCCGGGTTGCCGCCCTGAGACCAGTTGAAGGCGACCGGCAGCAGCGACACCCCGATCAGGGTGATGACGGTGCCGGTGACCACCGGTGGGAAGAACCGGACGAGTTTGCAGAACCAGGGGGCGAGGAGGAAGCCCAGGACGCCGGCGACCATCACCGCGCCGAAGATGACCGGCAGAGCGTCGTCGGGGCTGTGGGCCTTGCCGATGGCGATCATCGGGGTGACGCCGGCGAAGGAGACGCCGTTGACGAAGGGCAGCCGGGCGCCGACCTTCCAGAAGCCGATGGTCTGGAGGAGGGTGGCCAGGCCCGCGGTGAAGAGGCTGGCGCCCATCAGGAAGGCGGTCTCGGTGGCGGTCAGGCCGACGGCGGGCCCGAGGATCATCGGCGGGGCCACCACGCCCGCGTACATGGCGGCCACGTGCTGGAGGCCGCTGGTGAACATCCTCAGCGGCGGAAGGGTGCGGTCGACCGGGTGCGTGGCCGGGTCGGGCTGCGGGGAGCGGGTGGTCCTGGGGAGCCTGGGCGCTGCGGCCACGGGGGTTCCTCCTGTCGATTTTCGTGTCGCGGACGACACGGCTTTCCGGGAGGCCTTGCGGGTGCGGTGCGTGGGGGTGCGGGGCGGGGCCGCTGTCGGTGGTGCGGGCAGGGCGCGGCCGGCGTACTCGGGGGCGCGGAGTCCGCGCCCCCGAGTACGGCCTGCCACGGCTCCCGCTCGGTGCCGTGGCCGCCGGCCGGGAGCCGTCCCTCCCGGCCGGACGTCGGGTCAGCTCTCGGCGGCGATCCGCGCGAGCCGCTGGGCCTCGTCGCGCGCGGTGCGGGCGATGTCGTCCTCGTCGGCGGTGGTGAGCCGGCTGTCCTCGACGACGGGCCGGCCGTTGACGAGCAGGAGGGTGAGCGGTGCGGCGGCGCCGAGGACGAGGGCCGCGACCGGGTCGGCGATCGTGGAGTGGCCGAGGCCGTCCAGCTTCCACAGCGCCAGGTCGGCCAGCTTCCCGGGTTCCAGGGAGCCGATCTCCTTTTGCCGGCCGAGGACCTGGGCGCCTCCGTAGGTGCCCAGTCGCAGGGCCTGACGGACGTTCAGGGCCTTCTCGCCGCCGGCGAGGCGGTGGACGAGGAGGGCGTTGCGCAGTTCGGTGTGGAGTTCGCCGGACTCGTTGGAGGCGGTGCCGTCCACTCCGAGGCCGACCGGCACCCCGGCCCCCAGCATGTCGGGGACGCGGGCGGTGCCCGCGGCGAGCCGCGCGTTGGAGGACGGGCAGTGGGCCACGCCGGTGCCGGTGCGGGCGAACGCCGCGAGGTCGGTGTCGTTCATGTGGACGCAGTGCGCCATCCACACGTCGTCGCCGAGCCAGCCGGTGGACTCGAAGTAGTCGGTGGGCCCCATCCCGAACAGCTCCTTGCAGAACTGTTCCTCCTCGACGGTCTCCGAGCCGTGGGTGTGCAGCCGGACGCCCTTGCGGCGGGCCAGGGCGGCCGCCTCGCGCAGCAGTTCGGTGGAGACGGAGAACGGCGAGCAGGGGGCGACGCCGATGCGCAGCATCGAGTCGAACGAGGGGTCGTGGTGGGTGTCGATCGCCTCCTCGGTGGCGATCAGGGCGGCCTCGGTGGTCTCGACGGCGAAGTCCGGGGGCAGGCCGCCGTCGGAGGCGCCGCGGTCCATGGAGCCGCGGGTGGGGCTGAACCGTACGCCCAGCTCGCGGGCGGCCCGGATCTCGGCGCCGAGCAGGTCACCGGCGCCGCGGGGGAAGACGTAGTGGTGGTCCATGGCGGTGGTGACGCCGCCGCGCACCATCATGGCGAGCGAGCCGCGGGCGGCGGCGTACACCATCTCCTCGTCGATCCGCGCCCAGGTCGGGTACAGGGTGACCAGCCAGTCGAAGAGGTTGGAGTCCTGGGCGAGGCCGCGGGTGAGCCACTGGTAGAAGTGGTGGTGGGTGTTGACCAGGCCCGGGGTGAGCAGGTGTCCGGTGCCGTCGACGCGGCGCACCACGTCCCGCAGATCGTCGGGGGCTCTGCCGGCGCCCACCGATTCGATGCGGTTCCCGGCGACGACGACATGGCCCGAGGCGTGTTCGGTGTCGTGCGCGTCCACGGTGGCGATGGCGCAGTTCTCGATGACGGTGCGCGGGGCTGCCATGGCGGTTCCTCGTTCTTCCGTTGGTGGACGGGCCCGGGGGCCGGGCGGGGTGACGACCGGGTCCGTGGTGCCCGGGCGTTTCCGGACGGCCGGGCGGTGGCTGCGCAGCTGCCCCCGCTCCCCTCCGTGCCCCCGGGGCGGGATGCCCCGGGGACCGACGCCGGCGCGCACGTCGGAGGGTGTCGCCGGGAGGCGACGGGTGGTTGCTAGAGGTTGGTCAGGTCGGTCGGGATACGCGGTTCCACGCCGTCCCGGAGGACGGTCGCCTCGATGAGCCCGTAGGGGCGGTCCGCGGCGAAGTAGACGGCTCCGTCCTTGGCGTCGTTCTGCAGCCCGAACGGCTCCAGATCGACCTGGAAGTGGTGCTTGTTGGGGAGCGAGAGCCGGATCTCGTCGATCTCGGTCCGGCTGCTGATGACGCGTGACCCCATCTGGTAGAGGGTCTGCTGGAGGGAGAGGCTGTAGGTCTCCGCGAACGCCTCCAGCAGGTGCTTCCGGGCCCGGTCGTAGGAGGTGTTCCAGTCGGGCATCCGGTCGTCGTCGGCGGCCCAGCGGTAGCGCCAGCGGGCGTGCACCTCCGTGGCGAGGATGCGGTCGTACGCCTCCGGCAGGGTGGTGTACTGGTCCTTCACATAGCCCCAGAACTCCGAGTTGGTGGAGTTGAGGACGGTGAGGTCCTTCAGGCCGCCGATGACCTCGAAGGACGTTCCGTCGTAGGTGATCTGGGCGGTGCGGGTCTCCTGGCCCTTGCGGACGAAGGAGTGCCGCACCTCGTCGGCGCCGATGAAGCGGGAGTTGGCGTCGGAGGGGGCGATCCGCTCCCAGGCGTACTCCTCGATGCGGATGCGCGCCCGGTGGATCGGCTCCTGGCTGGTCACGAAGTGCCGGGCCAGATGGATGCCGAACTGCTCGGCCGACGCGATGCCGTGCTCCTTGGCGAAGGCGAACACGGTGTTCTTGGTCGTGTCGGTGGGGAGCACGTTGGCGTTGCTGCCCGAGTAGTGGACCTCGTCCATGTCCCCGGAGAGGGAGACGGAGACGTTGAGGTCCTTGATGTGGTGGGTGTCCCCCTCGCGCACGATCTTGACGACGCGGTTCTCCGCCTTGCCGTACTGGTTCTGGCCGAGAACCACGGGCCTGGCGGGCGGCTGGTTCGGTGACATGTCGGTGCTAGCTCCCTCGGTATACGGAGTAGCCGAACGGGTTGAGCAGCAGCGGCACGTGGTAGTGCTCGCCCGGTTCGACGGCGAACGTGATCGCCACCTCCGGGAAGAAGGCTCCGCTGTCCCTTGCGCGGGGGGCGTCCTGCTGTTCCTCGGCTGGCCGGTCGTGACGGTGCTGGTGGCTGTGGTGGTCGCTGGTGCGGTGGGTGAAGTACGGCTCGACGGCGAAGAAGAGCCGTACCCGGGTGGTGCCCTCCGGCAGGGCCGGAAGGTCCTTGCAGCGCCCGTCCGCGTCGGTGACGGAGGTGCCGTGGACGGTCCATGCGGCGCTCTCGCCGCAAACGGACATCTCGACGGCCACTCCGGCGGCCGGGCGGCCGATGCTGGTGTCCAGGATGTGGGTGGACACGGAGGTGGTGGTGCCGTCGCTCATGCCGCGGCCCCTCCTTCTGCGAGACGGGTCAGCCGGATGCGGTTGATCTTCCCCAGTTCCCGCCGGACGATCTCGCGCTCCTGCTCCGGCGCGTTGCCGCTGCGGGCGCGGAGAGCGTCCCGCATCTGCTCCCCGGTGAGGCCGGTGGCACAGATCAGGAAGACGTGCCCGAACTTCTCCTGGTAGGCCAGGTTGAGTTCGAGCATCTCGGCCTTGAGCCGGTCGGACGCGCCGGACATCCCGCTCTGCTCGCGGGCGGAGGTGGGGTCGCCGGGCTTCGGTCGCCCGATCGGCGGATGTCCGGCCATGGCCTCGGCGAGATCCGCCGCGGTGAGCCCGGCCATGGCGGCGTCGCTCGCGGCGAACAGGGCGTCGAGGCCGGCGTACGGGCGGCCGTCGAGGATCCGGCTCCCCCACGCCGTACTGGCGCACACCTCGTGCAGGGCGGCGCGGGCGGCACCGGCCTCCGCGGTGTTGAACCGGGCGAGACCCGGTGGCGAAGTCGACGTCACGGGTGCCTCCGTGGCCTGGGCTGGACGGGCTCCGCCCGTGGCTGGTGCCGGACGGGCTTCGCCTAGCTAACGCCTTCCCGCAACATCACGTCAACACTTTGTTGAAGCTATCTTGTGAACGGTGTGTTACGCGCGGCGCAGTGCCGTGCGGCCGAGGCGTGCGGCACGGAATCCGCGGACCCGGGGCCCGTTCGGCCGTCACCCTCGGCCGCTCAGCCGTCGCCGTTCGCCGGTCAGCCGTCACCCTTCGCCGCGTTCTCGCGGTTCAAGTAGTTGTAGACGGTGAACCGGCTGACCCCGAGGGCGCCGGCCACCGTCTCCACGCCGTGCCGCACGGAGAACGCGCCCCGCGCCTCCAGCACCCGGACCACCGACTGCTTCGTCTTGCGGTCGAGCTGGGCCAGCGGCACCCCGTGACGCCGCTCCAGGTCCGCCAGGATGTGGTCGAGCGAGTCGGACAGATGGGGCAGCCGCACGGCCAGGACGTCCCGGCCCTCCCAGGCGAGGACGACGTCGTCCCCGCGGGCGTGCTCGGGCGCCACCATCTCGCCGCCCATGGCGTCGACCAGCGGCTTGACCGCAGCGATGAAGGGGTGGTCGGCCTCGGTCACGCGTCGCCCTCCCCGACCACGTTCACCTGCAGGGAGACCCGAGTGGCGCCCGCCTCGAGGGACTTGCGCAGCAGGGTGTCGACCGCGCTCAGCACCGCCCCCGACGCCCCCTCGGCGGTGTTGCCGAACGGGCCGACGTCGACGGCGTCCAGCTCGGCGGACTGGACGACCTCGCGCGCGACCACCGCATGGGGCGGCGCCTCGTCGAGGTCGAACGGCTCGGTGGTGAATTCAACCCTGAGTCTCACGCCCCTCAACCTACTGCGCCGCCCCCGGGCCGCGACATCTCCGGACGGGGACGCGCCCGGACCGTGACACCGTGCCCGCCGCACCGGGTCCGCCGCACCGGGTCCGCCGCACTGGTCGACCGCCCGCCGCCGGTCCGGCGAGGGTCGGCGTGAGTCGGCGTGGGCGGCCTGGCGCGGGCGGTCGGGCGCGGGCGGGCGGCCCGGCGTGGGTGGCGGGGAACCCGGCCGCGCCTCTTGACAGCCTCGGCGAGGCTGGGCACTCTTCCATCAGGCAGAAACTAGATTCCACATTATGGAATTACGCGATGATGGGAATCGGTCACCCGAGACGGAAGTGAGGCAGGTGTCATGGCTCTTCCGGAGACCGGCGGCACGGACCGGCGCGACTGGCATGACCGGCACGACCGGCATGACTGGCACGACTGGCGCTTCGATGTGAACCTCTCGATCCTCTTCACCGAGCTGCCGCCGCTGGAACGGCCGGCGGCGGCCGCCGCGGCCGGGTTCACCGCGGTCGAACTCTGGTGGCCGTGGACCGGCACCCCCACACCGGAGCAGGCGGAGCTCGACGCCCTGCGGGCGGCACTGCACCGGGCGGGCACCCGGCTCGTCGGCCTGAACTTCTACGCCGGCCGGCTGCCCGGACCGGACCGGGGCGCCCTGTCGCTCCCCGGCGAGGAGTCCGACCGCTTCCGCGCGAACATCGACCTCGCCGCCGACTTCGCCGGATCCGTCGGCTGCCGGGCGCTCAACGCGCTGTACGGCAACCGGACCGACGGCGTGGACCCGCGGGTGCAGGACGCCCTGGCGCTGGAGAACCTGACCCTGGCCGCCCGCGCCGCCGACCGGGTGGGTGCGACGCTGCTGATCGAGACCCTGAACCGGGCCGAGTCACCGCGGTATCCCCTGCAGACCGCCGACGCCTCCGTCGAGCTCGCGGACCGGGTGAACGCCGCCACCGGGCTCGGCAACGCCGCGTTCCTGATGGACCTCTACCACCTGTCCCGGAACGGCGAGGACCTGCACGAGGTCATCCGCCGCCACGCCGGGCGGACCGGGCACGTGCAGATCGCCGACGCCCCGGGCCGCGGCGCCCCCGGGACCGGCGACCTGGACCTGGCCGGAGCGCTGAACGCCCTCCGGGCGGCGGGTTACGACGGCTGGATCGGCCTGGAGTACCGGGGCGAGGGCCCGGAGGCGTTCGCCTGGCTGCCGGCGGACCGCCGCGCGGCGCCGGCCGGGCGCTGATCCGGGCGCCGATCCGGCCGCTGCCCCCGGTCCGCCCTGGTCCCGCCCCCGCTTCCCTGCCGTTCGGCACCGCCCGCCCGTTCAGCGCTGCCTTGCCGTTCAGCGCTGCCTTCCCGTTCGACCCCGCTTTCCCATTCGGCCCTCTTCTCCCCGTCCCGCCCCGACCGTTCGGCCCAGCCGTTCGGCCCGGCCGCCCGCACCCACGAAGGCCGCATCCCCGAAGACCGCACCCACGAAGGCCGCATCCCCGAAAGCCGCACCCTCCCGCACGTTCCCAGAGAGGCACCCCTCATGGCCCCTGACTCCCCGCGCACCGCGCTCCCGCCGGACACCGGCCCAACTCCCTCCGACGACGCCCTTCCGCGCATCGCCTGGATAGGCCTCGGCATCATGGGCTCACCGATGGCCGAGAACCTGGTCAAGGCCGGCTACCCCGTCACCGGCTTCACCCTGGAGCGGCAGAAGCTGGACCGGCTCGCCGCGAACGGCGGCACGGCCGCCGCTTCCGTCGCCGAAGCCGTCCGGGACGCCGACGTGGTGATCACGATGGTCCCGGCCTCCCCGCAGGTCGAGGCGGTCGCCTACGGCGAGGACGGCATCCTGGCGAACGTCCGGCGCGGCGCCCTGCTGATCGACATGTCCTCGATCACCCCGCAGACCTCCGTCGACCTGGCCGCGGCCGCGGCGCCGTACGGGATCGACGTCCTCGACGCCCCCGTCTCCGGCGGCGAGGCGGGAGCCGTGGAAGCGGCCCTCTCGATCATGGTGGGCGGCGAGCGGGCGGTCTTCGACCGGGCTCGGCCGATCCTCGAAGCGCTGGGCCGGACGATCGTGCTGTGTGGCGCGCACGGCTCCGGACAGACCGTCAAGGCCGCCAACCAGCTGATCGTGGCGGTCAACATCCAGGCGGCCGCCGAGGCCGTGGTGTTCCTGGAGAAGTCGGGGGTGGACCTCCCGGCGGCACTCGACGTGCTCGGGGGCGGGCTGGCCGGGTCCACCGTGCTGGCCCGCAAACGGGCCAACTTCCTGGACCGGGACTTCACTCCGGGCTTCCGGGTCGACCTGCACCACAAGGACATGGGCATCGTCACCGACGCGGCGCGCGCCGTCGGGGCGGCGCTGCCGGCCGGCTCGCTGGTGGCCGGGCTGGTCGCCTCGCTGCGCGCCCAGGGCGACGGCGGACTCGACCACTCCGCCCTGCTGCGGGGCGTCGAGCGGCTGTCCGGATCGTGGGCCGGGGGCTGACGCCATGACCGCGGAGACGATCGCACAGCACACCGCCGACGGCACGGCGCCCCGGCCCCCGTACACCGGCGCGGTGCGGATGCCGGCCATGGAGGCGGCGGTCCACATCATGAAGGACGAGGGCGTCGACATCGCGTTCGGCTGCCCGGGCGCCGCCATCCTGCCGCTGTACCAGGCGATGGTACGGGTCGGCGGGATCGAGCATCTGATCGTCCGTCACGAAGAGGGCGCGACCCACATGGCCGACGGCTGGGCCCGGACCAACGGCCGCGTGGGCGTGGCCCTCGCCACCTCGGGGCCGGGCGCCACCAACTTCGTCACCGGCCTCTACACCGCGCAGGCGGACTCGATCCCGCTGCTCTGCGTCACCGGTCAGGCGGTCTCCCCCAAGCTGCACCAGGAGGCCTTCCAGGCGGTCGACATCGTGGAGATCGCCCGGCCGGTCACCAAGTGGGCCGTGCAGATCAAGGAGGCGGCGCAGATCCCCTGGGCTTTCCGGGAGGCGTTCCGCATCGCCCGGGAGGGCCGTCCGGGCCCGGTGCTCATCGACATCCCGGTGGACATCGCCCGGCGGGAGATCGCCTACGACGCCTCGCTCGACACCCCGCTGCCCGTACCGGCCGTCCCGCCTCACCTGCCGCGCGTCGAGGCCGCCCTCGATCTGCTGCTGGCGGCCCGGCGTCCGCTGGTCCTCGCCGGCGGCGGAGTGATCCTGGCCGAGGCGTCGGCGGAGCTGCGGGAACTCGTCGAGTATCTGCGGGTGCCGTTCCAGGTCACGCTGATGGGCAAGGGCGTCATCGAGGACGACCACGAGCTGAACCTGGGCACCACCGGCATCCAGACTTCGCAGCGCTATGCCAACGCCTCGTTCCTGGAGTCGGATTTCGTGCTGGCGGTCGGGGCCCGGTTCGGCGACCGGCACACCGGCGCGGACCTCTCCGTCTACCGCGGCGACCGGACCTTCGTGCAGGTGGACATCGAACCGCGCCAGCTGGGCCGGGTGTTCGAACCTGACCTGGGCATCGTCTCCGACGCGCGGCTCTTCCTGCGCGCCCTGCTGGACGCCGCACGCCGGCGCGGGGCACGGGCGGATGTCGCGGCCTGGGTGGCGCGCTGCCAGGAGCTCAAACGGACGCTGGTGCGCAGGGAGGACTTCGACTCGGTCCCGGTCAAGGCCCCGCGGATCTACCGGGAGATCAACGAGATCTTCGACGAGCACACCTACTTCGTCACCGCGATCGGCCTGTACCAGATCTGGGGCGGCCAGCATCAGAAGGCCCATCTGCCGCGCCACTACCAGGTGTGCGGCCAGGCCGGTCCGCTCGGCTGGGAGATCCCGGCCGCGATCGGAGTCCGCAAGGCGCTGGACGGCATGGGCCGGTCCGACGCCGAAGTCGTCGGCATCGTCGGCGACTACGGCTTCCAGTACATGGTCGAGGAGCTGGCGGTCGCGGCGCAGTACCGGGTGCCGTACGTCCTGATCATGCTCAACAACGAATACCTCGGGCTGATCCGCCAGGCCTCCCTCGGCTACGGGATGAACTACCAGGTCGACATCCACTACGACGAGCACGGCACGGACAACGTCCGGCTCATGGAGGCGTACGGCTGCTCCGGCCGCCGCGTCGCCGACCCGGCCGGCATCCGCCCGGCGATCGAATGGGCTCGCCGGGAAGCCGTCGCGACCTCCCGGCCGGTGCTGGTGGAGATCCTCATCGAGCGCGAGGCGAACACCCCGCACGGCCCGGACATCGACGCGGTGCGGGAGTTCGAACCGGAGCCCTGACCGGGCCGCCCTCAGCCCCGGGCGGCGGCGCCGACACCTGTCCTGTCGCGCCAGGCGCCGCCGCCCGGAACCCTCGGTCCACCCTTGCCGCCCGTCTACCCCGCCCCACGGGCGCTACCCCCGGTAACGGCTCACAGGGCGGGCCCCGCCTCCACGTCGATACGTCGGTACATCGACACGTCGGAAGCGGGGTCCGCACGGACTGCTCACGAGCCCAGGAACGCAACCAGCTCACAGACCCCAGGAGTTCAGGGACTCAGGAATTCAGGAGCTGCGGAACCCGGAGAGCCCACGACCCGAGGAAGCGATCCCTCAGGAGTGGTAGCCGATGTAGCCGTTGCCGTCGCGGTCGGATCCGCTCCGGGTGTAGGAGTGGACGTCCGCGCGGCTGCCCGAGGGCTTGTACAGGTAGATCGTGTCGCGGTCGTTGTTCCACAGGAAGTTGCAGTTGTCGCGGTAGACCACGTTCCGCGCGTCGGAGTCGCCGCCGTGGCCGCCGCGGAGCTTCACATGGTCACCGGGCTGCAGGTAGTGGTTCGCGGTGAAGGTGAAGCGGTTCCCGGTGGCGTCCTTCACGACATACCCCTTGAGGTTCACGGTCGCCGAGGACGAGTAGTTCTTGACCGTCAGGTACTCCTCGTCGGTGTTGCCGGACGAGCAGCTGTTGGAGTCCCGGCCGGGCGCGTCGTACTGGACGCCACGCACCTTCAACGCCGAGCCGTACTCCGCGGCCTGAGCCGGAACGGCGGTGAGAACGGCCATCGCACCGGCAGCGACGGCTGCGGCTATGACGGGAAACTTGCGCATGAGAGATCCCCCTCCATTGGTGATGAAACTGTGTTGCATGTGGAGGACTCGCAACGGGGCGCGATGGTTGCACGGTGAACTACATTGACTGCGGCTGATCAGAAGTGATCACCAAGAGGCGGAGAAGGGCGCAGAATCCGGGCACGGATCGCGGTTGAGGGCGCGGCTATCGCGGGCAGCCGGGACCGGACGCCGTACTAGTCAACCGACGGGCCCATGAGGTCGGGGCTTCACCAACGCCACGCCGACCGGCAACCGGCACGCAGCCCGGGCCGACCAGGTAGCGAGCCTCGGAGCTCGACGAAGAGGGTCGGATCACCCGTCGAAGTCGTACTCGAGGACGTACGAGGCCGAGTCGAGGGTCATCTCGTTGACCTCCACCGCTCCGCCGTCAGCAGTGAAAGCCGTCCGGGCGATCAGGAACACCGGCGTACCCATGGTCAGTTCCAGATCGTCGGCCTCATCGGCGGAGGGCATCCGGGAGCGAATCTCCTCCCGGAAGTGCACCGGCTTGTGACCGAGGTCGGCGAGGCGCGCATAGATGCCACCCGGCCCGGTGTCCTGCCGAGTGATCGCCGAGCCGGAGACCAGGGCCGCCGGGAGGTACGACACCGCGAGAAGAACCGGCTTGCCGTCGAGGACGTACCGCCGACTCCTGACACAGACGGCGTCACCCTCGTCCAGCCCGAGTACCACAGCGACCCGTGCCGGCGCAGGCTGCTCATCGACGGAGACCCGGTCGACAGTGACGCTGCGGCCGTCGTCGTCGGCCGACCACAGCGAGCGCCCGTTGCCCCAGGCCTCCTCGGCGAGGCGCTGAATGCCGTGCCGCCGCAGCGGACGGAAGGACCGAACGAAGACTCCGGCACCCTTGCGCGCTTCGGCCAGCCCCTCGTTCTGCAACACCCCAAGGGCCTGCCGTGCAGTCATCCGGGCCACCTCGTAGGTCGCCATCAGGTCGTTCTCACCGGGGAGCCGATCGCCCGGGCCGTACCGACCCGCATGAACCGCCCGCTTCAGGTCGTCGGCGATCCGCTGATACTTCGGCCGGCTGCCCGCACCCCGATTGGCCATCAGACGCCCCCTCCTCTCGCCTCCGGACACCCTAGGGGCTCTCGCTTCGCCCGGCGGGTACGCAGGCCACACCATCGCCGCCGGAATCCGCCGTCCATCACGAGGGCACGCAAAGCCCGTGATCCGGGAGCGCCCCCCTTCGGGGTACTGGACCACCCTTCGTGCGTCTGGCGCTCCGCACCTACGAGAGCTGGTCCGCATGGGCTAACAAGCGCGCGTTCCCCCGGCCGGGAGGTCACTGTGTGAGTGGGCTCCGATGGGCTGCCGTCACCCCGGGACGCCGCGCCCCAGGACGACGGAGACGACGCCGAGCCGCACGAGAGCCGGACGAGGACAGCACCACCGGAGCTGGGAGGATTCATGCGGGACAAGCCGCTGAGGAGCGTCGGCGCCCGGTTGTTCCGCAAGCGTCGCAACGCCGCGTCCCACGGCTCACGGAAGCGGTCCGGGCCGGGTGAATCCGTGCTCGACATCGCGCTGGTCGATGCCTTCATCGCCGGCACGCTGGACCCGCAGGGCGAGGCGACCCTCGCTCAGCAGGTGGCGGGGCTCATGCCGTTCCACTGGGACCTGCCCAACAAGATCGCGGAGGCGCTGGCGCGGCTCACCGACCATCTCGACGGCCCCCGCGCACTGCTCGCCTGGCTGGACCGGCACCCCGGCAGGCCACGGCTCGCGGCCCGGCTGTACGTGCTGGTCGAGCTGCTCGACCAGTACAGCGCCCGGCCCGCGGTCGTGACGGCGGTGCGCGAGGTGCGGGAGGGGACGCCGTATCCGCCGGGCCTGGAGCACCATCTGGTCCCGCCCACCGACGACGAGACCCTGGCCGGGCTCGGTTCCGCCATCGAGTCGCTGCTCGGCGAGGACCGGCCCGAGGACGCGGTGGCGCTGGCGAGGGCCACGGTGGCGATGGTCCAGCAGGCGGCACCCCGGGCCGCGGAACTCGACCACGATGTACGGAACTTGGGCGAGCTGATGGAACACGTGGAGCAGGACATCGTCGCGGCGGGCGACGACTCCTGAGAGCACGCTCGCCGGTCGCGACCGGCGACCGCTCGGCTCCACGCCTCGGTAGCGGTCGGCAGCGGCGCCACCGAGCCGGTCGCACCCCGGGCCCCGCACGGGCTTCGAACGGCGCACCCCCACCCCGCGCGCAGCCGCCGCACCCCCACCACCTTTCAACAAACTGTTGACGTTCGCTCGGAGGGCTCCCTACGCTCCAGACGCGGACGTCGAATTCCGCGCTCCCGGACGGAAGGTCACCATGCCGAAGCCCACGCTGACGACGGAATCCGGCGCTCCCGTCGCCGACAACCAGAACTCCGCCACCGCCGGCGCCGGCGGTCCGCTCCTCCTCCAGGACCAGCACCTGCTGGAGAAGCTCGCCCGCTTCAACCGCGAGCGGATACCGGAGCGCGTCGTCCATGCCCGGGGTTCCGGTGCCCACGGCCACTTCGAGGTGACCGACGACGTCACCGGCTTCACCCGGGCCGGCTTCCTGAGCGAGGTCGGGAAGCGCACCGAGGTGTTCGCCCGGTTCTCCACCGTCGCCGACAGCCTCGGCGGGGCGGACGCGGTGCGGGACCCGCGCGGCTTCGCGCTGAAGTTCTACACCGAGGAGGGCAACTACGACCTCGTCGGCAACAACACCCCGGTCTTCTTCATCAAGGACCCGCTGAAGTTCCCGGACTTCATCCACTCGCAGAAGCGCGACCCGTTCACCGGCAGCCAGGAGCCGGACAACGTCTGGGACTTCTGGGCGCACTCCCCCGAGGCCACCCACCAGGTCACCTGGCTGATGGGCGACCGCGGCATCCCGGCCTCGTACCGCCACATGAACGGCTACGGCTCGCACACCTACCAGTGGACCAACGCCGAGGGCGAGGCCTTCTTCGTCAAGTACCACTTCAAGACCGACCAGGGCATCCGCTGCCTCTCCAACGAGCAGGCGGCCGAGCAGGTGGGCCGGGACGCCGACTCGCACCAGCGCGATCTGCTCCAGGCCATCGAGCGCGGGATGCACCCGTCCTGGACGCTGTACGTGCAGGTCATGCCGGCTGCCGAGGCGGCGGACTACCGCTTCAACCCGTTCGACCTCACCAAGGTGTGGCCGCACGCCGACGTCCCGCTGCGGCGGGTGGGGCGGCTGGTGCTGAACCGCAATCCGGAGAACGTCTTCGCCGAGGTCGAGCAGGCCGCCTTCTCCCCCAACAACTTCGTGCCGGGCATCGGGCCCTCGCCGGACAAGATGCTCCAGGGCCGGCTGTTCGCCTACGCGGACGCGCACCGGTACCGGCTCGGCGTGAACCACACCCAGCTCGCCGTCAACGCGCCCCGGGCGACCACGGCCCACACCTACGGCCGGGACGGGTTGATGGCGGTCGACACCGGGGGCCGCTTCGCGAAGAACTACGAGCCGAACTCGTACGGCGGACCGGTGGAGACCGGGCAGGCGCTGTCCGCCCCGCTCCCGGTCTCCGGGCACACCGGGACCCACGCGGCGCCGGCGCACACCAAGGACGACGACTTCTTCCAGGCCGGTGAGCTCTACCGGCTGATGTCGGAGGAGGAGCGGGAGCGCCTGGTGGCCACCATCGCGGGCGGGCTGTCCCAGGTCACCCGCGAGGACGTGATCGAGCGGAACCTGGCCCACTTCCACGCCGCCGACCCGGACTACGGCAAGCGGGTCGAGGCGGCGGTGGGGCGGCTGCGCGACAGCTGACGGGGGCGTACGGTCGCCGGCCGGGAGGGACCGGTGGGCGGGACCCGTGGGCGGGACCGGTGGGCGGAACCTGCGGCCGGAGGTGTCCCGGCCGGGCCCCGGAGCGGCCCCGCCGTGGGATGCCCTTCCGGGCGCCGGCCTGCGATACCCCTGGCGAGAACAAAACCGCCGACTCCCTCCCAACCCGGCACGCTTTGATGGACGATGGAGCGAACATCCCTCCTACGGATCTGTGCTGGAGCCGAACATGGCAGAGAGCGTGCCGGTGCGCTGCCCCGCGTGCCGCCGCGAGCACTCGTTCACCCCGCCCGCCTTCCCCTGTCCCTGCGGCACCCCGGTGACCCTCACCCTGCAGACGGAGGCCCCGGCGGAGCCGATGGAGCACCACACCTGGGAGGAGTCCTGGGTGACGGCCCGCTGTCCGTCCTGCGGCCGGGAGGACCAGTGGCCGCATCCCGAACTGGGCTGCCCCTGCGGCTGTGTGCTGCGGCTGCCGGTGGCGCCGCCGCCGGAGCCGTCCGACGCCGGACCGCGCAGCTCCGCCGCGGGCGCGCGGCACCCCGGGCCCGGCTCACCGGCGCGGACGCAGCCGCCGTCCTCGGCCGTGCTGCGGCCCGCGTTCCGGCCGGTGACGATCCGCACCAGCCGGGACGCCGTGACCGCCGCGGCCGAGTATCTGAAGTGGCTGGGCTTCCGGGAGGTGCTGGAGGCCGACGACCGGCCGACGTCCGGGGTCTCCGTACGCGGCAGGGGCGTGGTCGCGCAGGTCGATCCCACGACCCGGCCGTCCACACTCCGCGATGTCGAGTGCCTGTGGCTGAACGGTCTCACCGACTCGGCGGAGAGCGTCTTCTTCTCCCTCGCCGGCTACCGCCGCGAGGCCCGCGCCCGCGCCGACGACCTGCACATCCCGCTCTTCGTCATGGATCTCACGGGCACCCCGCAGCCCGTCAACGACGCGGCGGACGACCTGATCCGCATGGGAGCGCAGTAGTCCGCGTCCACGCCCCGGGACGCCGGGGCGTGACGTCCGGCGGGCCCTTCGGCGGCCCGCCGGACGTCACGCGTGAGGGCATCCTGCCGCCGCTACGCGCCCGTCGGACGCTCCGCGAACCGCTCCCGCAGCTCGATCTTGCGCACCTTGCCGCTGACCGTCATCGGGAAGGTGTCGAGCAGCCGGAGGTGGCGCGGCACCTTGTAGTGGGCGAGCCGCCCCCGGCAGTAGTCGGCGAGTTCGTCGAGCGTCAGCGGCCGTGCGGCGTCCCGGAGCACGACACAGGCCAGGATCTCCTCGCCGTACTTCTCGTCCGGCACCCCCACCACCTGCACATCGGCGATCTTCGGGTGGCCGTGCAGGAACTCCTCGATCTCCCGCGGGTAGACGTTCTCCCCACCCCGGATGATCATGTCCTTGATCCGGCCGACGATCGTGAGGTAGCCGTCCTCGCGCATCACCGCGAGGTCGCCGGTGTGCATCCAGCGGCCCGCGTCGATCACCTCGGCCGTGCGCTCCGGCTCCTCCCAGTAGCCCAGCATCACCGAGTAGCCTCGGGTGCACAGCTCCCCCGGTGCGCCGCGGGGCACGGTCACCCCGGTCGACGGGTCGATCACCTTGACCTCGATGTGCGGCAGCACCCGGCCGACCGTTCCGGTGCGCCGCTCCAGATCGTCCTCGCGCCGGGTCTGGGTGGACACCGGGGAGGTCTCGGTCATGCCGTAGCAGATGGACACCTCCGCCATGTGCATCTCGGCGACCACCCGCTTCATCACCTCCACCGGGCACGGCGAACCGGCCATGATCCCGGTGCGCAGCGAGGTGAGGTCGTAGGACGCGAAGTCGGGCAGCCCGAGTTCGGCGATGAACATCGTCGGCACGCCGTACAGCGAGGTGCAGCGTTCGCGCTCGACGGCGCGGAGCGTGGCCTCCGGGTCGAAGACGGGGGCCGGGATGACGATGCAGGCGGCGTGGCTGGTGGCCGCGAGGTTGCCCATGACCATGCCGAAGCAGTGGTAGAAGGGGACGGGCACACAGATCCGGTCCTCTTCGGTGTAGCCGACCGTCTCCCCCACCCAGTAGCCGTTGTTGAGGATGTTGTGGTGGGAGAGCGTGGCGCCCTTCGGGAAGCCGGTGGTGCCCGAGGTGTACTGGATGTTGACCGGGTCGTCGCAGCTCAGCTCCGCGGCGCGGGCGGCCAGTCGCTCCCGCGGCACCTCCCGGCCCGCGGCCAGGAGTTCGTCCCAGGACGGGGTGCCGATGAAGACGACGTCCCGGAGGGCCGGGCAGTCGCCGCGCACCTCCTCGACCATGCCGCGGTAGTCGCTGTGCTTGTACGCGACGGAGGAGACCAGGACGTCCACTCCGGCCTGGTTCAGCACGTACGCCAGCTCGTGCACCCGGTAGGCGGGGTTGATGTTGACCATGACGGCGCCGATGCGGGCCGTCGCGTACTGCACCAGGACCCACTCGGGGCAGTTGACGGCCCAGATGCCGACCCGGTCGCCCTTGGCGACGCCCTTGGCGAGCAGGCCGAGGGCCACCTCGTCGACGTCCCGGCCGAACTCGGCGTAGGTCCACCGCCGTCCCGAGGCGACGTCGGCGAGCGCCTCGCGGTCGGGGTGGGCTGCGACGGCGCGGTCCAGATTCACGCCGATGGTGTCGCCGAGGAGCGGTCCGGTGCCGGTGCCGCTGGTGTAGGAGAGTTCGGTCATGCGGTGTCCTCTTCGGTGTACTCGCTGGTGCTGCCCCCGGCCGTACGTTCCCGCAGCTCGATGCGGCGGATCTTGCCGGAGACGGTCTTGGGGAGGTCGGCGAACTCGATCCGGCGGATCCGCTTGTACGGCGCCAGCGTCGCCCGGGAGTGCGCGAAGAGGACCCGGGCGGTCTCCGGGCCGGGCTCCCACCCCTCGGCGAGCACGATGTACGCCTTGGGGACGGCGGCGCGCAGCGGGTCGGGCGCGGGGACGACCGCGGCCTCGGCGACGGCCTCGTGCTCCAGCAGGGCGCTCTCCAGCTCGAAGGGCGAGACCTTGTAGTCGCTGGCCTTAAAAACCTCATCATTCCGCCCCACGTACGTCACGTAGCCGTCCTCGTCGCGGGCGCCGATGTCGCCGGTGCGGTAGTAGCCGGCCGCCATCGCCTCGGCGGTGCGCTCCGGGTCGCCGTGGTAGCCGGTCATCAGACCGACGGGCCGGGCGGAGAGGTCGAGACAGATCTCGCCCTCGCTGCCGGGCTCGCCGGTGACCGGGTCCAGCAGCGCCACGGTGAAGCCCGGGGTGGGCCGGCCCATGGAGCCGGTCTTCAGCGGCTGGCCCGGGGTGTTGGCCACCTGCACGGCGGTCTCGGTCTGGCCGAAGCCGTCCCGGATGGTGACGCCCCACGCCTCACGGACCCGCTCGATCACCTCGGGGTTGAGCGGCTCACCGGCGGCGACGGCCTCCCGCGGCGGGGTGCGCAGCAGCCCCAGATCCGCCTGGATGAGCATCCGCCACACGGTGGGCGGGGCGCAGAAGCTGGTGACGCCGGCCCGGTCCATCTCGGCCATCAGCCGGGCGGCGTCGAACCGCGTGTAGTTGTGGAGGAAGACGGTCGCCTCGGCGTTCCAGGGGGCGAAGAGGTTGCTCCAGGCGTGCTTCGCCCAGCCCGGCGAGGAGATGTTGAGGTGCACGTCCCCGGGCCGCAGCCCGATCCAGTACATCGTCGCGAGATGGCCCACGGGGTAGGAGGTGTGGGTGTGTTCGACCAGCTTGGGCCGGGCGGTGGTGCCGGAGGTGAAGTAGAGCATCAGGGTGTCGTCGGCGAGGGTCGGCCCGTCCGGCTCGAACTCCTCGGACGCGGTGGACGCCTCGTCGTAGTCGGCCCAGCCGGGGGCGCCGGCGCCGACCCGGATCCGGGTGTAGTCGCCCGGCACCTCGTCGAACTTGGCGGTGTCCTCGGCGCGGACCACCACGTGCGCGGCCCGGCCGCGGTCGATCCGGTCCCGCAGGTCCGCCGGGCCGAGCAGCGGGGTCGCCGGGATGACCACGGCCCGCAGCTTCATCGCGGCGAGCGCGGTCTCCCACAGCTCGGTCTGGTTGCCGAGCATGACGACGATCCGGTCGCCGGCCCGGACGCCCAGCCCGCGCAGCCAGTTCGCCACCCGGTTCGACCGGGCCGCCAGCCCGGCGAAGGTGAGACGGGATTCCGAACCGTCCTCCTCGACGATGTGCAGCGCGGGACGGTCGTTGTTCTCCGCGATCCGGTCGAACCAGTCCAGCGCCCAGTTGAACCGCTCCGGCCGGGGCCAGCGGAATCCCGCATACGCCGTCCCGTAGTCCTCCCGGTGCCGCAACAGGAAGTCCCGCGCGCTCCGGAACTCCTCCGTCGCACTGGTTGCCGCCATGTGTCCTCCTCATTGCCGGCGGAATGACTAGCATCGTGTATTCAGTGACCTGGGTCTCACTACCCCCGGACGGGGGTGAAGGGGTTGGCCGTGGTGCAGACGGGCGAAGCAGTCGACGTACGAGCAGCGCTGCTCAGGCTGCGCTGTGCCAGTGGCCTGCCGGTGGTGTTCGGCGGCCTCCTGGAGGATCACGGGCGGCTGCGGATCCGCCAGCTGACCGGGACGGAGACGGACGCGCTGCGCGGGCTGAGCGTCGCCACCGGCAACGGCATCGGCGGGAAGACGCTCGCCCTGACCCGGCCCACGGCCGTCGCCGACTACCCCGCGTCCCGGACGATCAGCCATGAGTACGACGCGGCGGTGGCGGAGGAGGGCCTGCGGGCGGTGCTCGCGGTGCCCGTGGTGGTGCGCCACCGGGTGCGCGGGGTGCTGTACGGCGCGCTCCGCGAGCGGGTGCCGCTCGGCGACCGGACCATCGCGACGGCCATGGACGCCGCCCGGGGCCTGGAGCGGGCGCTGGCCGAACGGGACGAGGCGCAGCGGCTGCTGGCCGTCCGCCCCCGCCCGGCCGACCCGCGCCGGGCGCCGACCGGTGCGGATCCCGGCCCCGTCGCCTGGGAGGAGGTCCGTGCGGCCCACGGCGATCTGCGGGCCCTGGCGGCGCGGGTGGCCGACCCGGCGCTGCGGGAGGAGATCCTCAGCGCCTGCGGCCGGCTGGCCACTGCGGCGGGCGGCGCCCCGTGCGACGCGGACGGCCCGGCGCCCGGGGTCCGGCTGGCGCCGCGCGAGCTCGACGTCCTGGCCTGCGTGGCCTCCGGGGCGACCAACGCGGGGGCGGCGGAGCGGCTGGGGCTGCGCCCGGAGACGGTGAAGGGCTATCTGCGGTCGGCGATGCGCAAGTTGGGCGCCCGCACCCGGCTGGAGGCGGTCGTCACGGCCCGCCGGGCGGGGCTGCTGCCGTAGCGGCCGGGCTGTGCCGGGGGCCCGGGCGGGGGCCTGGCAGCGGGCCCGGGCGGGGGCCATGGCCGGGGGCCGGCGGCGACGGGCCCGCCGGGCGGGGCAGCGTCTGATCGGGGACGAGGCCGTGGTGAACGGGGCCGTCAGTGCGGGACCGTGGTGAACGGAGCCGTGGTGAACGGGCCGGTCAGTGCGAGGCGAATGCGGTCAGTTCCGGTCCGCTTGCGCGGGGTGCTGCGGGGCGGCGTCGGAAGCCGCCTGCCGCTGGTGGGCGCGCCGGGGGCGCGGCGTGCGGCGTGCGGCGTGCGGCGTGCGGCGTGCGGCGTGCGGCGTGCGGCGGCCCACCCTGCCTGGGGGGCGCAGCGTGCGGCGGTGCTACTCGCCGATGCGGACGAGGGCGAGCGTGACGTTGTCCGGTCCGCCGGCGTCCATGGCGGCCTTCCAGAGCTCGAAGGCGGCTCTGCCGTCCGCGTGCACCCGGAGGATCCCGCCCAGCTCCTCGTCCGGCACCGGGTCGGTCAGCCCGTCCGAGCAGATGAGCCAGCGGTCACCGGTGGACAGCGGCGTGCCGGACACATGCGGGTCGACGGGGCTGAAGTCCGGCGTGCCGCCGAGGGTCTGGGTGACCACGGTCGAGCTGCGCTCGCCGGGTGCCAGGGGCGGGTTGTCGTCGAGCGTCAGCTCCCGCACCTCCTCCGCGCCGACCCCGTACACCCGGCTGTCGCCGATGTTGAAGACGATGACCCGGTCCCGGGTCAGCACCAGGCCCGCGACGGTGGTGCCCATCATGATCAGGTCGGGGTCGCCGTCGGCGGCCGCGTACACCGCCCGGTTGCAGCCCTCCAGGGCGTCCCGGACGGTCTCCTCGCTGTCCAGCGCCGGACCGACCCGGGACAGCCTGCGCGCCACCATGGCGCTGGCGACCTCGCCCGCCGGATGGCCGCCGAGTCCGTCGGCGACCGCCACGACCAGCGGGTTTCCCAGCGGGAAGAGCAGCGTCTGCGGGCTCTCGGTGACGGTGCTGCACAGTGTCCAGGGCCCGACGACCAGACTGTCCTCATTGCTGTCGCGCAGCAGCCCCGCGTGACTCAGCGCGCTCACCACGATGTAGGCCATGGATGTCCTCGTCTTCCGGACGGGATCTCCCGGAGGGGCTCCTCGATGGGCCCTCTGCACGGAACCGGCACCTCAGGTACGGGTCCGGGCGTCACGGCGTCCGGCCCCGGCGCCCCGAACGGGCCGTCCCGTCTCCGGAGCGGGCCCCGGGGAGGGCAGCGCCCGCCCGCCTGCCGTGTACCTCCATTGTGCTGCCGGTCCCGGCGACGGGCCCGCCGGCAGCCGTGTCCCCGGCCCGCTCCCGCTCACCCGCGCGAGGTTCGCCCGCGGCTTTCGCGCCGTATATCCTGCCTGGTGGCTCAGTGACATGCGGGCGAGGCAGGAGGTGGGGCTGTGATGCGCAGCGAACCCCCCAGTCGTACGCCGTGGAGCACCGGCCCGTCCCTGCGCTGCCTGTCCCGGCGCTAGCGGAGAGCCGGGAACGGTGCGCGCGGTGCGACCCGATGCCGACCCTGCCGTTCCCCACCGAAGGGACCCCCATGTCCGAGCGCCGTCCTCGCCCCCTGCTTCCCGGGCGGAAGCACTCCTGGCTGCGCCCGTCCTCGGCCCGGCCCGCGGACGTGCCCCCGTCCGCAGCCGCGCCCGAGCCGGCGGAGACCGGTGCCGAGGGCACGGGCAACGGGGAGAGCAGCGTGGTGCACGCCGCGCTGTACCGGGACGGGCGGCGCGTCAGCACTCCGGCGTCCCTCGCCGACACGTTCCGCGAGCTGCGCGAGCAGCAGGACGGCATGGCGTGGATCGGGCTGCACCGGCCGACCGAGGCCGAGCTGCTGTCGCTCGCCGAGGAATTCGATCTCCACCCGCTGGCGGTCGAGGACGCCCTGGAGGCCCATCAGCGTCCGAAGCTGGAGCGGTACGGCGACACGCTCTTCGTGGTGCTGCGCGCCGCCCGCTACCTGGACGACCCCGAGGACATCGACTTCGGTGAGCTGCATGTGTTCGTGGGCGCGGACTTCGTCATCACGGTGCGGCACGGCGCGGCGCCGGACCTCTCCGGGGTGCGCCGCCGGATGGAGGAGACGCCCGAACTGCTGAGCCTGGGCCCGGAGGCGGTGCTGTACGCGATCCTCGACGCGGTGGTCGACGGGTACGTCCCGGTGGTCGCTGGGGTGCAGAACGACCTCGACGAGATCGAGACCGAAGTCTTCCTCGGCAAGCCGGAAGTGTCCCGCCGGATCTACGAACTGGCCCGCGAGATGGTCGAGTTCCAGCGGGCCACCCGTCCCCTGGTGGGCATGCTCAACGGCCTGATGGCGGGCTTCGCGAAGTACCGCACCGACGAGGAACTGCAGCGCTACCTCCGGGACGTCGCCGACCACGTCACCCACACCAGCGAGCGGGTGGACGGCTTCCGCCAGGCGCTCGCCGACATCCTCACGGTCAACGCCACCCTCGTGGGACAGCAGCAGAACGCGGAGATGCGGGCCCTGGCGGAGGCCGGGTTCGAACAGAACGAGGAGATCAAGAAGATCTCGGCGTGGGCGGCCATTCTCTTCGCACCCACCCTGGTGGGCACGATCTACGGCATGAACTTCGACCACATGCCGGAGTTGCACTGGGTGTTCGGCTACCCCTTCGCCATCGCCCTCATGGGAGTGGTGTGCGTCAGTCTGTACGTCATCTTCAAGCGGCGGGGCTGGCTCTGAGTCATCCCATCGACAGGGGGCAACAGTCATGCCGGACCCGGAGGCCGGCGGCCCTCTTGCAGGACCGCGAAAAAGATGACGGGGTCAGGCGAACAGCTGGGAACCGAGTGGGCGTTGCCGGTCGAAGCCGGGGAGGATCAGGAAGGTCGCGCTGGCGGTTGTGGTGGTGAATTGCAGCAGTGCGTCGGCGGTGTCCATGTGGGTGAGGGTGGCGGTGAAGGTCCGCAGGTCGTTCTGGAAGCTGATGAAGAGCAGGCCGGGGGCGGGCTCGTCGGTGCTGTAGGAGCGGCGGAGCATGAGGCCGGCGCCGACCACGGAGGGGTTCGCCCTGCGTACGTGGGCGTCTGCGGGGACGAGATAGCGTCCGTCCGGTGTCTTGGCGCCGAGTCGCGGGTCCGAGGCGACGGTGCCGCCGGAGAGAGGGGCGCCGCTGGCCCGGCGCCGCCCGAAGACCGCTTCCTGCTCGGCTACGGACAGGGCGGCGAACCGGGGCAGGTCGAGTTCCATGCGCCGCAGTACGGCAAGGGTGCCGCCGGCGACCGCAGGGGGCCCGGCCAGCCACAGGTCGCGGTGTTGTTCGGCGGCCGTGTGTGGACCCACGATGCCGTCGATGAAACCGAGCGGGTTTCGTGGCGCGGTGAGGCCGTTGCCGACGGGCACGTTCGTACCGCGGCGTGCGGACTGCCGCCAGCGTTCGTGGATGCGGTCACCGGCCTGGTCCACAAGCGCGGCGGCGACGACCGGCAGGAGCAGCGCGTCGCTGGCGCAGATCTGCATCAGCAGGTCACCGCCGCGTGCCCGCGGGGCGATCCGCTCGCGGGAGAATCGCGGGAGGTCGGCCGCGCCGGGCAGCGAGGCACCGGCCGTGCGCACCAGTCGGGGGCCCACGCCGACGGTCACGGTGAGGTCGCCCGGTGGCAGGCCCAGCAGCCGCGGGTCGTTCCCCGCGACGAGTGAGCGGATGGCCTGGCCCAGGTCGGCCAGTAACGGGCCGGGAGCCACGGTGGCACCGAGGTCGGCCACCACGGCCAGCAGGTTGCGCTGGGCCGGCTGGGGGAGCGTGATGCCTGCCTGATGCCGGCGCGTCGCCACCACCGGCGTCGGCGTGGCCGGTGCGGTGGGGGCGTGCCGGCCCGGCCGGGCGGAGTCCGATGTGCACCCGGCGGTCAGGCCGGCGGCCACCACGGTGCCGGTGACATCGAGGAACGCGCGGCGCGACGGTCGGTGATCGGCTCGATGCATGGGGTGCAGAGTGCCACATCCGCATCGTGTGCGGGGGTCGATCTCACCGATTACGGCGTGGAATTGGGCGTTCTGCCAGACTGCGATCATGCCTCGATTAGCTCTTCGCGTGGTGGCGGCGGTACTGGGCACGCTGGCACTTGTGGTCGGCTGCGGCGGCGGTGGCGATGACGGATCGGGCAAAGGCCGTCGACCGACCGGTGCGCATGTGACGATCCGAGTGCCTGCCGATGCCCCGACGATCTCGGATGCGGTGTCCTTGGCTCGGCCCGGTGATCTGGTGCTGGTTGCTCCTGGCGTGTACCACGAGTCGGTGAAGATCGACACGGCTCGCATCACTCTTCGCGGCGCGTCCCGGGACAGGGTCGTCATCGACGGGCGGTTGCGGCAGCCGAACGGTGTCGTCGTCGCGGCGCCCGGAGTGGCCGTGGAGAATCTGACGGTGGAGAACAACACGCAGAACGGCGTGCTGGTCACCGGTTCCGCGGCGGCGGCCGCGGGTCTGCCGGGGCAGAGCGGCGGCTACGACACCGGCGATGAGCCGGTCACCTTCCTGAAGTCGTTCCTGGTCTCGTACGTGACCGCGACCCGCAACGGTCTGTACGGCATCTACGCGTTCTCCGCGCAGGACGGTGTCATCGAGCACTCGTACGCGTCAGGCGGGGCCGACTCGGGGATCTATGTCGGGCAGTGCAAGCCGTGTCGCGTCGTGGTGCGGGACAACGTCGCCGAACTCAACGCGGTCGGTTACGAAGGCACCAACGCCGGCGGCGACATGTACGTGGTCCGCAACCGTCTTGTCGGCAACCGGGTCGGCCTGACCACCAACTCCGACCACCAGGAGAAGCTGCTCCCGCAGCGGGACGCAGTCATCGCGGGCAATCTGATCGCCGCCAACCAGCAGCGGGCCACCCCGCAGCAGGCCGACGGCGGGTGGGGCACCGGCATCGGCATCGACGGCGGCAGCGACAACCAGTTCGTCCGCAACCGCATCGCCGACAACAGCAACGCCGGGCTGGTGATCACCGCAACCGCCGACTTACCGTCGGTCGGCAACCGGATCGTTGACAACACGTTCACCCGCAACGGCGTCGACGTCGGCTGGATGTTCCCCACCGCCACGCGGGGACGGGGCAACTGCCTGCGTGGCAACGATCTGCGCACCACGGTGCCCGCCCGGCTCGCGACAGCCGCGTCCTGCCCGCTGCCCGCCAAGTCGCCCTCGCCGGACGGCAGGTGGGCGATGCAGACGGCACCCGGTGGCATCCCGTTCACCAAGGTCGCGGCGCCTGATCGACAGCCGCAGTTCCCTCACGCCACCACTACGGGCGCCACCGCCGTCCCAACCGTTCCGGCCCTGCCGGACGTGGCCGGCATCCCGCTGCCGCCGGCGTCCCTGCTCGCCACGGACGCGCGGGTGCAGATTTCCTGAACAGCGGCTACCGCGTCGGGGTGACTCCCGGCACCGGCTCGACCGGAACGTACTTGTGGGTGTCGAAATCGATGACCACCGGCTGCGACCCGGAACCCACGCTGATGCGGACCCGGTACATGGTGCCGTCCGAGCCGACCCAGTAGCGCACCCTGTCCGCCGTACCGGAGCGGTCGCGGGAGGACGGCCCGGTCATGACGTCCACCCGATGCCCGTCCACCTGGTCTCGTCCCAGCCAGGCGGCGCCGTTCTGCGGCAGCAGTTCGGCGTTGTCCGGCCGGTCGATGCCGAGGCTGAGTGCGATGGCCAGCGCACTGTCCAGCGAGCTGCCGGACGACTGCAGCGGACGGCTGTACCAGCCCGAGCGGGGCGGCGACGCGGGGGCGTGCGCCGGGGCGTTCGCCATCGGGTGGACGAACACCGCGGTGGCCGTCCACCCGATCAGCCCGTCGCTGGATGTGTCGCGCCCGGTGCCGTGCACCACGCCGTAACCGATCTTGCGTTGGTAGTCGACGGCCCCGGTGACGATCAGTCCTCCGGCGGTGCCCGGCACGGTGATCGTCAGCGCGCGTCCGTGCGCCTCGTAGTTGCGGAACCGCGTCATCGCCAGCCGGTTCACTTCATCCGACGTCAGTGCGCGCGGACCGGTGGGGCCAGAACCGCCGTCGGCGACCAGGAACGCGGCCCCCGCGACGGCCGCTACGCCGATGACGGCTGCCGCCCAGCGGGGCCGCAACCTTCGGCGCCGGTCAGCCGCACGGCCCGGTCGAGTTTGCCGGCTTCTCACGCTCCGCACGCGGCTCGACGCTGACACTCTGCTGATTCACCCTCTCGATCACCACACCGCTCGGCGGCCGTGCGGTCGCGGCGGCGCTCGGCAGTCCGGTGACAGACGACTTGAAGGCCGGCCCTCGTGGACCGGCCGACGTGATCCGCCTGACCGCGCCCTACGGATCGCGGGCAGGCAGATCACTGTTGTTCGCTTCGTTCAGTGTTTCTGGGCGCGACGCTTCCGGCTCACGAACACGATGGCCAGACCCGCACCCACCAGCAGACCGACGAGGGCGATCACCTGTGGCAGCCCGGACATACCGGTGTTCGCCAGCGGACCCTTGCTCCCGCCGGCCGGGGCCGGGTTGGCAGGCGGCGCGCCTGACGGCGGCGAGGCCGGGGCCGGGGTCGGGGTCGGTGGTGAGGTCGGGGTCGGGATCGGGGTTTCGGTCGGGGATGGGGTCGGGTTCGCGGTATCGGTCGGAGTCGGGCTCGGGTTCGCGGTATCGGTCGGGGATGGGGTCGGATGCGCGGTATCGGTCGGAGTCGGAGTCGGCGTTGCCTTCGGGATGTACACCCCGGCGTCGATCGTGTGATCGACGCCGCCCGGCTTGTCCGGCGCCGTGACAGGCGCGGAACCGTTGCACAATGGCCCGTTGGTCGGCGGGGTCACATGGGAGTCATGCGCACGGTCGGCACCGGCTCGCGGGAGTGTGAACCGCAGCTCGCTCGCCGGGGGCCGGCCGGGCACCTTGTCGGTGTCCGCGGTGCACACGTCGAACTGCACCGTGTACTTCGCGCCCGGCGTGAGCTCGTACTCCGCGCCGACACCACCGAAGTAGTACTCGCCTGCGGCATTGGTCCTGGTCGTGGCGACCTGTTTGCCGTCCGCGTCCAGCAGGTTGATCGTCGCCCCCGGCAGCAGCACGTGGCCCGGGTCCTGGATTCCGTTGTGGTCGCCGTCGAACCACACGACGTTGCCGATCTGGATCGGCGCGTTCTCCGCCGCGTACGCGATGTCACCGAGCCCGCCGGCCTTGCCGAACCCGCCTTGTACCCCGCTGACGAACTGGAACCCGTTGGCGGCCGGGTTGTTGCCCGGACCCTGACCGGTCGTGATGTCGTGGTACCCGGTCCCTGAGGTCGCGACGTTGACGACCGGGTCGAACTCCGTGCTGACGACCCACTGCTGCTGCGGGATATAGGCCACCGACCCCAGCGCGGTCTCCTGGTGCGCGTTGGCGTAAAAGTCGCCCGGGAAGTATTCGACGACATCGGCGGCCTGGCCGCCATTGTTGGCGGGGGTGGCGTGGTTGGGGCAGCTCCCGGTGCCTTCCCACTGGTATTCACCGGTGGGAGTGGCGCAGACCATGGTGATGTCACCACCGGACATGGCGTTTTCCGCTGTGTCGTTCCCCGGGCGGGGGTCCAGCCCTCCCCAGCTGAGCACGTCCATGAACCGGTCGCGGAAACCCAGGATCATCGAGCCGTCCCGGGCGAAGGCGAGGGAGGCCAGCTCAGGCTGCGGATCGATGAAGACGCCGCCCGCCTTCCGGTCGTCCCACGTGTCCAGGCCGGTGTTCCACGGGTTCCAGTGCGTGGCCTTGTCGCCGGAACCGAAGACGCTGCCGCGTTCGTCCGTGAGCGGATGGCTCAGCACCGTGGTGAACCGCTTGCCGTCGTAGGTGGAGACGAAGGCTTTCAGGTCCGCGCGCTGCTGCGTGCTCTCCGCGCTGCATACGCCGCCCACGTACAGCGTGTTGTTGTGGACCTGGAGACCGAACGGCCGCCAGTCGCCGGGGCTCGCACACCCCGGGTCCGGGATCGGGACCGTCGCCTCGGGCTCCGCGGCGGTGGCCCCTGTCGCGTCGAAGCTCACCAGGCTGCGGGTCCGCAGGTTCACCGCGTACAGCGTGGAGCCGTCCTCCGACAGGGCCAGGCCACCGATGCTCTCCTTGCCCGGCGCGTCGGTGAACCCGGCATCCTTGATCATGTTGGCGGTGTCGTGCTGCGTCACCGCGGCGTCCGGCACCTGCGCGAACAGCTGTGGCGCACCTGAGCCGTTGACCGGCACCGTGTAGATCGCGCCCGCACCCTGCGGCCCGTACGGGGCGTACCGGCGGGCGAATGCGCTCTGGAACAGCCGGGTCCGGTCCTTGTCGTACGCCAACCCGAACGTCGTGCCCACCTGGTCCTGCGTGGCCAGCGTGTCCGGGCACGCCACATCGGTGGGACACGTGCCCCGGGTCTTCGTCCCGAACGCCACCAACGCCCGGTTGTCCGTCCCGTTGGCGCCGTTGTGGACCGGTACGAAATACCGCGAGTCCGGCAGTGCGTAGTCGGCCGGATCCCACACCCCCGTCACCACCGAGGCGTTCTTTCCGTCCGACACATCCACGGACGAAGTGAAGCTGTTGAAGTGGTTCTCCGCCGTCGACGCGGGCGCCGCCCGCAGATAGTCGCTGTACGGTGCCGGGATGCTGACGTCGACGCGGTACTGGCCGCCGTTCAGCACCGTCGACTGCGCCACCACGACCTTTCCGGTGGCATCGGTGACGCCCGTGACAACGTGCCCGGCAGGGTCGGAGATCTCCACCTTCATGCCCCGCTGGGGCACGTCCATCGTGGTGTTGATCACGCCGGTGCCGAAGAAGTCGCGCAGCACCTCAACCGTCAGCGTGCCATCTGCGGTCGAAGCGGCGGCCGGTCCAGTCGTCGCTCCTACGGCGCCGCCCGCCAGCAAGAGAACGGATAACCCCATGCGCGCCAGCGGCCCCGCAATCCTGCGGGCCGACCGGCGTGAGTCTCTGCCGACTCGGTTCATGGCACCACACTCCACACTTCTCTTGTCGTGAACACGAAGCACCCGCTTCTCGCCGCGCGTCCAGTGGCACCGGACGCGCGGATGCCGGCCGCGAACGCCACGGAAAAGGAAAAGGGCCCACCGCTGTTGCGTGGACACCTTTGTGCTGATCGTTTGAGGGCATTGCGGGCGAGCCACAACTGCCGTGCGCCAGGAAAAGCGAACGCGCGTTCAGAGCCTTGAGCAGGACCGCCCCGGGTTGTGTCTTTTCGCAGCTCAACCACGGTGTTCTTGCCCCCACCGCCGACCTCACCGACCGCCATTGCGAGCAGCGCGCGATATCTTATCCGCTGGAGTCTCGCCGTCACCAGTAGAGCCCCTGGAATCATCGGGATCCGCGATGCCCCGAGCACCCGGAGAATGGTGAGCGGAAATATGTGCGACGGCGACGCAATGGCCGGACTTCAAGAAGATCCCGGCGTGGGCGGCCATTCTGTTCGCCCCGACGCCGGTCGGCACGATCTACGGCATGAACTTCGACCACATGCCGGAGTTGCACTGGGTGTTCGGCTACCCCTTCGCCATCGCCCTCATGGGAGTGGTGTGCGTCAGTCTGTACGTCATCTTCAAGCGGCGGGGCTGGCTCTGAGTTATCGGCCGTGCGAGCGCGCGCCCTGCGAGACCGTGGCAACGCGTACGCGCGCCGCAATCACTCTCCGGCCTCTGGGGAGAATGAAATGGACACCGGACCCCGCCCGGCGGGCCAGTGGCCGTCTGTCTGGAGGTACCGGTTCATGTGGCGTGGCGATGGCGTGGGCCGCGCTGCCGTCGTCGGACAGCCCGGACGTCGAAACCCTCGTGGGCTGGTCGGATGCACACATGCCACAGGCCGCCTGCGCCCGACGCGCCGATGACACCGCACGGACAGAAGAGGAAACCTGGGCGGAAGGGCCCCGCCCCGCGCCCCGCTGAGGTCCCCGAGTGCCGGTGGAGGTGGTGGACGACCCCCGCGCGCATCAGTAATGGCGCAACGGCCCCGGCGTATACACACCGGGGCCGCCCTTCCGGGTCGTCGCACGTGAGAGTGCGCCGACCCACTCACCATGCTATGCCCTGACAGGCTATTCCGACATCATGGGCTTTTCGGATGCCCCTGGCGCCCGGAGAGGACCCTTGCTGCATCATCCGCGTCGATCTCGGCCTGGGCGGCCATCCTCTTCACCCCGATCCTGGTCGGGCACGATCCACGGCATGAACTTCGACCACATGCCGGAGCTGCACTGGGCGTTCGGCTACGCCTTCGCCATCGGCCTGATGGCGGGGTGTGCGTCAGCCTGCACTTCATCTTCAGGCACCGCGACTGGCTCTGAGCGATCGACTCACAAGCACTCACACGGCGGGCTCGGCGGCGCGAGCGCGCACCCGCAGGCACCGCTCGAGCCGCTGGGGCGAGTCTGGGGGGGAACGGAACGCCCCCGCTTCGGCCGGCCCTCCCCATCGCGAGCGCCTCTGGACCATCCCTTCCGCGCCATCGCCCACCGGGAGCGTCGGCCGGCACGGTGAGTGATCAACCGGTTGGGCAACAATCGCCAAGGAGGGGCGCAGCACTGCTGCGCCCCTCCTGCTCTCAAGCACCGAGAAGCTCGGGAAGGGGCCGACCAGGCGCACCGAGCCGCCAACGTCGACCCTTCCCGCATCATCGCCATCGGCCAGATCGAGAACGCGCCCGACACCACCGACATCGAGGACCTGTTCTCGGCCAAGGACTACCTCTGGCTCTGCAACAGGGCGACCGGCAGCGACCGCCGCGAAGCGGATCTGATCAGCACCTCAAATCCCACGCCGATTCTGATGCGCTTGAAGATCACGCGAGAGAAGCGGCAGCAGCCCGGTACCCTCGACCGCGTCCGCCCGGCCCACGAGCTCGCCCGTGATCGGGATGCCTTCTTCGAGCAGGTCGACGACGAGACACTGAACCGCTTCGAAGACGTGTTCAAGCGGCTCGTCTCCTAGCCCAGTTCAACAGCACGAAGCCCCGGGTTCCCCGGGGCCTGGCTATGCACTGGTGTGTCGGAGACGGCCAACCGGCCCACGGATCCGAATCTTCCCCAGCACGGGGATGAACTGCTCGTCAGGACCCAGGCGATCCGTCGTGAATGCCCGCAGAAGTCGGGGGGGGGACGTCTACCGAAATTCGGCGCTGGTGATGAGGACCGCGACAGTGACCGGGCCGGGTGCGTCTCCGGCGGCAGCCTCGGCCAGCGCTGCTCGAAGCGTGCGCGTGACATCCAGGGACCGGTGGCCCGCAGCGACTGCCACCTGGACGGTCACGTGCCAGCCGGTCGGCTCCCGGTATGCCACCCCGACCGGGCGGGAAAGGCCTCCCAGGACGGGGGCGAGGCGGGCGACGCCGGGCACATCCGCCGCCACGCCGGCCAACTCGACAGCCGGGTCCCGCACGAGCACAGGTCCGGGCGACCGGTGCCCGGCCTCTGCGGCTCCGCCCTGCCGCCCACCTGTCGTGGCCTCTTGGTCCCCGGCCATGAAGCGCAGCTCTGCCCGCAACCGGGCGGCGGCCGCGGGCAAGTCCTCCAGCAGACCTGTGACCTGCAAGTCGGCTTCCACCGCAGGCAGGCCCAGGCGTACCTCGGCTGCGGTGAGCAGCGCGCTCCGCAAGCCCTCGGCGCTCTCGGCCAGGGGCCGGGTCATGGCCGCTGAGAAGTCCGCCTCGATCCGCAGCGGCCCTGGTGGCAGGGCGCTGGCCGGCGGAGGCACAGCAGGTTCGCCAAGGGGCTCGGTGCGGGCCGGCCCGATCCGCATGGTCTCCACGCTGACGCCGTCCACGTCCAGGGCAGCGCGACTGAGCACCCGTACGGCGGCCTGTTCGGTGATCCAGGCGCCGTCCTCGGGCCCGCCGAGCGGAAGCAACCGGCCAAGGCCGAGCTGCTGCCGCACAGCCTGCGTCCATGTATCAGCGGCCACCATCCGACCATATCCCCGACGCGCCTCTCTGGGGCTGACAGCTTGGCTCTTCCACCACGACCGGACAGCATGACGGGCGCGTACGGCCGCCCGCGAGGTGATCGGGAACGGGCACCCCGGTCCGAAGGCCTGCCCAGTGCCCGCACTCCCTCTCCATGAGCCCTACGGGTGGCCCGGCCGGCTACCGTCTGTACGTGTCCGGAGACGCGCTGCGCTTTCGGGCGGCATCACACCGAGGTGGGCGCCGGCTACTGCCCAGAATCCTTGAGATCCGGTGATGGGCCGCGTCGCAGGGGTGCTCCGGCGCGGTGGAGGCTGGTGAGAGCTTGCCGCCATGAGGCGGTCAGGCTGGTCTCCGCATAGTCCACGCCCACTTCGTGACAGTAGTCGCGGACGAGGGGCTGTGCCTTGCGCAAGTGAGGGCTGGGCATGCTGGGGAAGAGATGGTGTTCGATCTGCCGGTTCAAACCGCCCATCACCAAGTCGGTCAGCCACCCGCCCCGAACGTTGCGTGCGGTGAGCACCTGGCGGCGAAGGTAGTCGAGCGGGTCCTTGCCGGTGACGATGGGCATGCCTTTGTGATTGGGGGCGAAGACCGAGCCGACATAGACCCCGAACAGTCCTTGGTGGACGGCGAGGAAGGCGGTCGCCATGCCCGGCGGCAGGACCAGGAAAAGCGCCGCGAGATAGGCGGTCACGTGCGTGCTCAGCAGGACGCCGTCCAGCGTGCGGTGTTTGAGACGGCGGTTGGTCAGAGCCCGCAGCCCGGAAGCGTGCAGGTTGAAGGCTTCCAGCGTGAGCAGGGGGAAGAACAGGAATGCCTGCCAGCGGCCGATCAGGCGGGGCAGCCCGGTCGCGGCGCGAGCCTGATCGCGCGTCCAGACCAGCAGGTCGGGCGCAATATCGGGGTCGAGACCCTCGTGGTTGGGATGCGTGTGGTGGCGGGTGTGCTTGTCCTGCCACCACCCATAGCTCATCCCGATCGCCGCGCCGGCGATGCGTCCACAGATTTCACTGGCCCTGCGCCGGCGGAAGACCTGTCGGTGAGCGACGTCGTGGGCGACCAGGGCGACCTGTCCGAAGAGCAGCGCCATGAAGACAGCGATCACCAGAGTCCACCAGCTGTCGCCCACGAGCACGAAGGCGACCCAGCCGACTGCGTACAGGGTGGCCACCGCGGCGATCCGGATGACGTAGTAGCCGTGGCAGCGGCGCATCAGGCCGGCTTCAGCCACTCTGCGTGACAGCCGGGCGAAGTCGCTGCCGGGAGAGGGGTGAGCCGAGGTGTCGGCCGTCATCAGAGCTTGCGGGTGTCGCGGGGCTCGGCGTAGGGCTCGTCGCCCGGGGCATGTCCGCGTTCGAGTTCGCCGTTGAACTCCAGCCCGAGGAGGATCGCGATGTTGGTGAACCACAGCCAGATCAGCGCGACGACAGGGGTGGCGAAGGCGCTGTAGGTCTTGTTGTAACTGCTGAAGTCGGCGATGCAGAGGGCGAACGGCGCGGAGGCGATGAGCCAGATCACCACGGTCAGGACACCGCCGGGCATCACCCGCCGGACTCGCCGCTTGACGTTGGGGGCGGCCCAGGGCAGCAGCATGACGATCACAGCGACCAAGAGGCCCGGGATGCACGGCCGGCATCCCCGCCGACGCCACCCTCACCGTCACGGGGTGGGCTAACCGCGCCGCCACTGCTGACGTTCAGGCGCCGGTGACCGTCACCACCATGGTCAGCGCCGTGGACATCGTGGTGTTCGCGGTCCGGGCCACCAGAGGGGGGCGTCGCCACATGCACTCCTTCGTCGAGCGCCGACGCTCCCGACGGCCGGGCGCGCTCAGTCGCACTCTGCTTCGCATGCAGCTCCGACGCCTCCAGCAGTGCCCAGGATGCTGCCCGCTGAGGCGGTCGAGAGGCCGCCTCCCCATCACACCCGCTGAGCTGGGTGACGGAGACTGGATGGCACCCATGTGGTCCAGCCGATCCCACCTGCGGGTGGAATGGATCACTGATTAAGGGGCGACGTGGATGCGCACTGTCGGTCATCCAGTCCTTTCCTCCGTGCACGTGCCTCTACTGCTGAACCGGTTTGCCAGCGACGACCGCCCCCACCGGCCCCTACAAGACACTTCACACCTGGGGGTATCGATGGATGTGCCACCCGTCCGTGACCATCCGTTCAGCCGGGCGGGGAACCGGTTCCGGCGGCCCGGTCGGCTCGGCCACCGGGGCCGAGCATGCCGGTGGCCCTGAAAGGCTCCGCAGCGGCGAGACGAGGCAGTTCACGTCGCGACAGCATGGTGACCACAGGCGGCATCGCGGCCCGCGCGATCTGGACCGACCGCAGCCAGCGGGGCACATAGACCGATGGGCGGCGCCGTTCGATCGCGGTGACCAGCCGGTCGGCCACGTAGGTGACGGGGTACACCTTGCGCGCCGGTGCCGGCATGTGGCCACGGAGCTCCCGCAGCACCGCGTACTCGTCGGCGTCGCGGACCATGTCGGTGTCCGTCCAGTTGATGTAGGCGATCCCCACACCGACATGCCGGTGGGCCACCTCCGCCCGCAACGCGTGGGCGAACGACTCGACCCCCGCCTTCGACGCGCAGTAGGCGCTCATCATCGGTGCCGCGCCGAGGGACGCAAGCGAGGCGACCTGAAGGAAAAAGCCGCCAGTATCGAACAGATCCACCAGAAACGTGCGGGCGGTGGCGGCGGCGCCGATGAGGTTCACCTCGACGACCCGACGCCAGACCGCGGGATCGGACCGGTCGAACGGGCCGCCCTCGGCCACGCCCGCGTTGGCGACCACCACGGAAGGCCGCCCGAGCTGCGCACGGATCTCGGCACCTGCCCGGGCCATACCCCGGTCGTCCGTGACATCGACCTCCCAGCATGCGGACACCCCCGGCAGGGAGTCCCTGACCCGGGCGAGCGTCCTCTCCTCCCTGCCGAGCAGCGCCACCTTCGCTCCCCGACCGGCCAGGTCCCGGGCCACCGCCTCGCCCAGGCCGCGCGCCGCTCCGGTCACGACCGCGGTCCGATCGTGCAGGGGGCTCTCTGCAACCGTCATGGAACGGTTCCTCTCCCGCGGCGGCGCCTGTCCCGCCCACGCTAGGCGTGTACGACCCCGGCGGCACCCGGGCCACTGCGCCTGGCGCTCCGCCCCGCTCGAAGGTCCGGCAAAGTCGGGCCGGGCCACTTGGCCGCCATGTCCGTGATATCCGATAAGGACGTGAATAGGGTGATTCGACTACCCTCAAAAGGGCGGGCCGCACAGCGCCCTCGCGGATATGTGAAAGGCGGACCCTGCCATGTCGAAGCACGAGAAGTCCTCCGAGCCCCGGCCTGGAGAGGGGCCGAGCCGCCACAAGGGCAGGGACCAGCACGGCTGGTCACCGGACGTGGATGAGGCCGGCCAAAAGGACAACCCCAGCGCGCACCGTTCCTTCCATCCCGACGAGCACGCAGCGAAGAGCGGCCCCGGCAGGACTGTCTCCAAAGAGGAGACCCAGAAGGTCACCGACACGAAGGGCGAAACTCGCCGCGGTGAGAAGCAGGCCGACAGGCTCGGCAGGAAGGACATGCAGGACACCGGCCCCCAGGGCCGCTCCCAGCGTCCCAGCGGCAGCAGGCACCCTTCTGCGCGTACCGGCATCAATCCAGAGGACCCGCCTTCCGACTCCCGGTGATCCCGGCATCCCGGACCTCGGAGGGCGGCACCCCGAACAGGCCGCTCACGGCTCGGATGGCCGCCGTGTCGCGTAGGTGTCACACTGCTCTCCGCCGCGGGTGACGAGGCTGTCTCCGGTTGCGCCGTGCACGGCGGCGTCATCGGCCCGGCAGTCGACAGGACTGCCGATGAAGTCTTCCAGCATCACGGACGGTTCCCTGTTCGGACGCATGCGCCGCGCAATCCGCAAGTCGCTGGCCATGCGCCTATGGAGGCGGTTCCGCGATCTTGAGATGGGGTCGCGTTCGCTGGGCTTTGCGGCGCTCGGGTTCCTCACCCTGGTTCCGCTACTGATCGTTGTCTCCGCGGCCGACCCTGAGCACGGGCGGGGTTTCGCTCAGTGGCTGGGGGAGGGGCTCGGCGTGTCGAAGGCCTCCAGAGGAGAGGTCGAGGAACTCTTCGCCCGGCCCGGCCAGGCATTGCGCACCACTACTGCGTTCGGCCTTGCCTCACTCGCAGTCTTCGGCCTGACCTTCGGGGCGGCAGTGCAGACAGGCTACGAGAAGGTCTGGGATCTGGCCCCGGCCCGGTGGTATGCCAGGTGGCGTCACTTGGCGTGGCTCACCGTACTCATGGTGTATCTCTTCGCGTCCGCGACGGGGAGATTGTGGCGAGGGTCCCTGATCGGCGCCTTTGCCGCAGGTCTGAGTGCCGTCCTCTTCTTCTGGTGGTCGCAGCGGATGCTGCTCGGGGGGCGGATCGGTTGGCGCGCCCTGTTGCCCGGCGCGGTGGCTACCGTCATCGGGCTGCTGGGGCTGAGGGTCTTCTCCCGGCTCATCTTCTCCCCGCTGATCGCTTCCAACGCTGTCTCCTACGGGCCCTTCGGAACCGTGTTGGTCCTCCAGTCCTGGCTTGTCGGCGTCGGCGTCGTCGTGTTCGGCGGTGCACTGGTCGGCCGTCTGCTGCACGACGAGCCCCCACGAGTGGCACTGGCCCTGAAGCGACGAAGGTGAGATTCGGGGTCTTCAGGAACGTTCGATGCAGACGTTCGACGCAAAGGGCGGCGATGTGGGCAGCAGCCCGCCCGAGGGAGACCGCGTCATGGCCGCGTGATCGGAGCTGTGGTCTTTCGAAGACGCTGACAAGACAGCCGTCCTCGATTCTGTGGACCACCATCGAGAAGCCCCCTCCCGCAAGCCCCGGCTCGGAGCTGGGGCAGGCCGTCCTCCGTGGTCCCGCGCAGGCGAGGGTTGACTCTGAGCCGTCCGACGCGAGCCGCGTGCCATTGCTGACGTCACACGGGCGAAGGTGACCGAAGAGCAGAACCCTCTGGGCGGGTACGGCGGCGCCGTACCCGCCCTCGGGCAGGGCCTGATCGAGAACCGTCGCGCGGGCGAACGGCGACGGCTGCGGCTGCGGCTGCGACATAAGGAGGGCACTTCGCCCCGCGCCCCGGTCACGACGCGGACACCGCCACCACCTGCTTGCCCACCACACCGCCGCGTTCGAACGCCTGGTGCGCCGCGGCGATGTCGGTCAGCGGATACACGCTGTCGACCACGGGCCGCAGCCCGCCGGAGGCCACATGGCCGGCCAGGGCGCGCAGCACCGCCGCGTCGGGGTCGGAGCTCAGCGTGCGGATGCGGCGGGAGCCGTGCACGGTCGAGGCGGCGATCGCGGCCACGGAGGAGGCGGACAGGGCGATGGTGGCCATCCTGCCGTCGCGGGTCAGCCGGCGCCGGTAGCCGTGCAGTTCGGAGCCGACGGTGTCCAGGACGACGTCGAAGGGGCCGATCCCGTCCGGTGCGGTGGCGCCGTAGTCGAAGACCTCGCCGGCTCCCAGGGCGCGCAGCGCCTCGGCATGACGGGGGCGGGCCAGCGCGGTGACATGGCACCCCATCGCGTGGGCCAGCTGCACGGCCGCCGTGCCGACTCCGCCGGCGGCACCGCGGACCAGGAGCCGTTCGCCGCTGGTGAGGCGCAGGGTGTCGCGCAGCGCGGTGAGCGCGGTGGCCCCGGCGACGACGAGGGAGGCCGCCTCCACCGAGGAGATGCCCGCCGGGGCGGGCCCGACGCGGTCCGCGCCGACCAGGACGTACTCGGCCGCCGGGCCGGCGGTGCGCCGCTTGAGCGGGGGCACGGTGCCCCACACGCGGTCCCCCACCCGGTGGTCACGGACATCGGCACCGGTCGCGGCGACGAAACCGGCGAAGTCCAGTCCCACACCGATCGGGAACCGGCGTCCGGTCACGATCCGCAGTCCTCCCGCGCGAACGATGGTGTCGAGCCCGTTCACACTGGATGCCTCGACCGCCACCAGCACCTGACCCGGGCCGGGGGCGGGGCGGTCGACGTCGTTGATCCGCAGGACGGCCGGCGCGTTGCCGTAACCGGTGATCTGGGCGGCCTTCATGTGGTGCTCCTAGAGGTTGTTGCCGGTCAGGGCGGCAGTGGTGGTGTGTTCGGCGCAGGCCGGCCGGGCGCGCGGCCGGGCCCACGGGCTGAGCGTTCACGGACTGAGCGTTCACGGGCCGGGCATTCACGGACTGAGGTGCACGGGCTGAGGTGCACGGGCTCGGCCGAGGTGGGCGGCTCGGGTGGGGCAGGCGACGGCCCGGGTCAGGGCAGGAGGACGACCTTGCCCCGGCTCAGGCGGGCCTCGATGTCGGCGTGGGCGCGGGCGGCCTCGGCGAGCGGGTAGGTGTGCCCCACGGGCACGTCGAGACGGCCGGCGGCGATCAGACCGGCCAGTCGCGGCAGGGCCTCGGGGAAACGGTCGGCCGGGTCCATGCCGGTGAACCGCACGCCGTGCTCGGCGAAGGACGGGTCGGCAATGGTGATCACCCGGTCCGCGTCGCCGGTCAGGGCGACGGAGTCGGCGAGGACGCCCGCGCCGGAGGTGTCGAACACGGCGTCCACACCGTCCGGGGCGGCGGACCGGACCCGTTCCGCCCAGCCGTCGCCGTAGCGCACGGCGACGGCGCCGAGGCCGGTCACCCGCTCGATGTCCTGCTCGGCGGTGGTGCCGATCACGGTGACACCACGGGCGGCCGCCACCTGTACGGCGATGGCGCCCACGCTGCCGCCGGCGCCGTGGACGAGCAGCGTCCGCCCCGGCCGCACGCCGAGGTGCTCGATCGCCCGCCAGGCGGCCTCGCCGACCGTCACCACCGCGGCCGCGGTCTCGAAGGACACCTCCGCGGGCTTGGCGACGGGCCGGTCGAGGAGGGCGTACTGGCTGTAGCCGCCGACGGAGGCGACGCCGAAGACCTCGTCACCGACCGACGCGGTGGCGCCCTCGCCGACGCGGTCGACGACACCGGCCACGTCCCAGCCGGGGACCGCCGGGAAGTCGACCGGGAAGACGCCCTGCATCATCCCGGCGCGTATCCGCAGGTCGATGGGGTTAACGGCGGCCGCCCGCACGCGGATGCGGACCTGGCCGGGGCCCGGTTCGGGGGTGGCGACCCGGGACGGGGTGAGGACGTCGGGTCCGCCGTACTCGGAGTAGGTCATGGCAGTGGACATCAGGCACTTCCTGGGATCGAGAGCCGCACCGATGCGAATCATCCAGTGCGTGTGATTCCGTTCTATCACACACACTGGATGATTCACACAGGCTGGATGATTCACACGCGCCGGGCGATCCATGCGAGCCGGATGATTGATGCGGGCCGAGCAATCGGCGATGTGGCTTGAATCACACGATACGTATGATTCTTCGCTAGGATGGGCCCATGCAGGAGCCCCTCCACCGCCGCCGGCCGACCCCGAGCAACCCGCGCGTCCAGCGCACCCGCACCCGCGTGCTGTCCGTCGCACGCGATCTGCTGCCCCAGGCCGGACCGGCCGGGCTGACGTACGCACTGCTGGCCGAGCGCGCCGACGTCACCCGCCAGACCCTCTACCGCCACTGGCCCAACCGGGCCGCGCTGCTCTTCGATCTGATCCTGGAGGGCCCCGACCTCGGCACCTACCCCGAGCCGGGCGACGACGTACGCGTCGTGGCCACCGACTGGCTGAAGAGCCTGCGCGACGGCATCAGCGAACCGGCCATCCGCACCGCGGTGCTGGCCGTCACCGCCCAGGCCGACCACGACCCCGACAGCGCCCAGGCCCTGACGCGCATCGGCCAGGACCGCCGCGCGGCCCTGAACCGGCTGCTGGAGCCGTCAGGGATCCAGATCGACGACACCGAGCACACCCTGCTCTACGGGCCGGTCCTCGCCCGCCTCTTCTTCGACCGTGATCAGGTGACCGATACGTTCATCGACACCGTCGTCGCCCAGTGGGTCACCACGCTCGAACAGCGGCGACAGCCGGGGACTCCGCAGGACTGACGAGACCGGTGCGCCGCGTCCCGCTGCTCCTCGGTGCCCGCCTCCGCGCCCCCGCGTTCTCGCGTCCCCACGTTCTCGCGTCCCCGCGTTTCTCACGTCCCCGCGCACCGCGCACCGCGTCCCCATCCCGTCGCGAACCCGGCATCCCGCAGTGCCGACGGCCGCGGTCAGGTACGCGCACGGCCGCAAGAACCCTGGAAGCGGAACCGGACTGCGGAGGGCCCTGCAGGACCGCTACCTCAACCCCGCTCGACCGACCAGCCGAGGGGATACAGGTCACGCCCCGAATCGCGGATGGCGGGCTCGTCGCCGGCGCCGGTGAAGGCCGTCAAGGCGTCGACGAGGGCCGCCCGTTGAGCGGGAACCATGCGCGCGATGGTCCGCGCGATCTCGTCGCGCCGCCTGGTCATGACCTGGTCGACGACCGTTCGCCCTTCCCCGGTCAGTCGCAACAGGCTCTCCCGCCGGTTGCTCGGATTGACCTGGCGGTCGGCCAGCCCCGCCGCGATGAGCCGGTCCATCATGCGCATGGCGGTGGACGGGTTGACCCCCAGGCTCTCGGCCAGGACGACGAGCTTCGCCGCGCCGTGCGTCGCGAGCACGACGAGCAGCCGGAACTGCGGGAGCGTCAGCCGGTCCTCAACGGCCGCGAGCGACCGGGCCGACATGGCGACGAGCAGCCGGGACGCCGTCATCACCGCTTGCGTGACGGCGTCCACATCGTCGAGGTCCCGTGCAAGATCGTCGAGGTCCTGTGCGGGGCGTTCTGCATCGGCCATGCCCTCTTTTCTACCCGATGCTCCGCCCTTGCGCAGACGCTGCTCGGGCACCTCGTCCGGCGCCCCGGCATGCGATCGAGATGCCCTGGCACGCGACCGAACGGGCCTGGCCGTAGAGGGACAAGGACGGCCGTCACGATCCGGAGCCGCGTCGCTTCTCCACGGACAAGTCCTGCTCCGAACAGGGTGGCGCCGTAGGCCACATGCGGCGAACGGCCCCGCGAGAGATGCCCGGCCAGTGCCGGAACGGCGGCGCACCGTGCCAGTGCCGCGCCCTCCCCGAACTCGCCTGTCCGGCGAGCCCTCACCACCCCATCATTGCACAGTGCAAAAGTCCAGAGGTGGGGCAGCCGAAGAGAGAGGGCGACTGCCGAGTACCCGTCAGCAGCGCGCTCCGGAACGGTCCGAGCGCCGTCGTCTACTCCGGCCTCGGGGCGACGGCCTTCTCGACCTCCTTGAAGGTGGATTCGCTCACCAGGCCGGTGTCCTCCAGGACCTCCATGTGGTCCATGACGGTGGTGTTCGCCTGCCGGGCATGACGGCGGATCAGGTCGTTCTGGGTCGCCGCCCGCACCTCGGCGATGGTGGCGAAGATCTTGCCGTGGGACGCGCGGAGCAGATTCGCGAACAGCCGGTCGAACTCCGCCCCCTGTGCCTTCTTGAGCTGGTCGACCCAGCCCCGCTGCTCGGCGGAGGCCTCCTCGGGCAGCCCCACGCCCAGGATCTCGGCGTCCTCCCGGACCAGTTGGTCCAACTTGCTGTGCCCGTCGAGCAGATGCAGCCCGGCCCGCTTCACCGCCTCGCTCTCGCCGTGGGTCTGCGCCAGTCGACCGGCCGGGATCTCCCACAGCCCCGCCTGGCGCACCTTGACCAGGAACGTCTTGTCGACCTGCGTGACGGGCTGCGGCCCCGACGCCGCCCGCCCTGCCGCGGAGCCCGCCTCCGTCCCGGCCCCGTGGCCCGCACCGTGCGGTGAGGCGCTGCCGACGCCCACGGTTCCGTCCGCGGAGGTCTCGCTCGCGTCGCTCTGCTGCACAGCGAACACGGAGAGGCCGACGAGCGCCGCGGCAGCGACGGCCGACGTGATGACGATCGTGCGCGTTTTGCCCTTCGGCTGGGCATCGCGACGGTGGTGGTACATGGTGGTGCCTCCCTCGACACAGGTGCTGACGTTGTCGCGGGAGAGGCGGCTGGCACGGCGCGCTTCCCTGCAGTACGGAGGCGGCCGGCGCAGCGTTCAGTGGCGGCACGTATGCATCGGATCCGGGCCGGAGCCAGGAGCCGGACCCCCGGAGCCACGAGCCCGAAGCCGGGGGCCAGAGCCAGGAACCCTGCCAGGAACCCTGCCGGGAACCCGGAGCCGGGGCCCGAAGCCCGCGGCCCGGAGCCACGCACTCCGAGCGCGAAGCCCGAAGCCCGGCCCCCGGACACCGGCCCCCGGACCCCAGGCCCGGTCATCTCACCGGCTCAGCCGCTGGAACTGCCGCACCGCCAGCGGCAGGAAGACCGCCGTGATCACCAGTGGCCACACCACTGCCATGAGCAGCGCGTGCTGCTCGACCCACGTGTCGCCCCCGGCGCCCGGGTTCCCGAAGAGCTCGCGGGTTGCGGCGACGGTGGACGAGACGGGGTTCCAGGCCGCTACGGGTGCCAGCCAGCCCGGCATCAGCGAAGGCGCCACATAGACGCTGGAGATCATGGTGAGGGGGAAGACCACGGCGTACAGGCCGCCCGCCGCCTCCGCGTCGGGCACCACGAGGCCGCACCACACCCCCACCCAGATCAGACTGAAGCGCAGGAGCAGCAGCAGCCCGAAGGCCGCGGCCGTCGCCGCGAGCCCGCCGTCGGAGCGCCAGCCGATCGCGAGGGCGGTGGCGGCGAGGATGGCGAGTTCCGCGGCGGCCACGACCAGATCGGCCACCCCCTGGCCCGACGCCACCGCCGAAGGGGCCATCGGCATGGATCTGAAGCGATCGGTGACCCCCTTGGCCGAGTCCGCCACCACGGCCATCGCGGTGCTCATGAAGCCGAACACCATGGTCGTGGCGAACATCCCCGGCATCAGGAACGGCCGGTAGTCGCCGCCGTCCGGCACCTGCATGGCGCCGCCGAAGACGAAGCCGTACAGCAGCACGGAGACGATGGGGAAGCCGAGTCGCCAGAGAATCGCGACCGGCTGACGGCGGTAGTGCAGCATGCCGCGGCGTACGACGTTCCCGCAGTCGACGAGCGCCCAGCGGCTCCGCTCGTACAGACTCTCCGCCCGGGGGACGGCCGGTTCGGCAGCAGTGGTCATCGGGCAGCCTCCGTGCGGTGTCCGGTCAGGCGCAGGAAGACATCGTCGAGACTCGGCCTGCGCAGTCCGAGGTCCTCGACCTGAACACCCTCGTCACGCAGGGTCCGCGCGACCTCCGTCAGCGCGGCCACCCGGTCGTCGACGGGTGCGTGCACCCGGCGCTCCCTCTCGACCGTTTCGGGCTCGGCGCCGGGGGCGGCGACGCGGGCGATCACCGCGGCCACCCGCCTCAGGTCGCGGGCGTGGGCCGTGACGACCTCGATGCGGTCGCCGCCCACCGTGTTCTTCAGTCCGCCGGGGGTGTCGTCGGCGATGGCCCTCCCCCGGTCCATCACGGTGATGTGCCCGGCGAGCCGGTCGGCCTCGTCCAGGTACTGCGTGGTCAGCAGTACGGTCGTGCCGCCTGCGACCAAGGTCCTTACGGTGTCCCAGACTTCGCCCCGGGCCCGCGGGTCGAGTCCGGTCGTCGGTTCGTCGAGGAAGAGCACCTCGGGGGTCAGGATCATCGACACGGCGAGGTCGAGCCGGCGCCGCATCCCGCCGCTGTACTCGGCCACTCCTTTGTCGGCGGCCTCCGTGAGGCCGAACTCCTCGAGCAGTTGGCCGGCCCGGTGCCCGGCGCGTCGGCCGCCGAGACGGAAGAGCCTCCCGAACACTTCCAGGTTCTGCCGCCCGGTGAGGCTCTCGTCCACGGCGGCGTACTGCCCGGTGAGACCGATGCGCCGCCGCACTCCCTGCGGGTCGCGCGCAGGATCGACCCCCGCGACGGTGACCCGGCCGCCGTCCAGCCTGACCAGGGTCGCCAGGATCCGGACCGCGGTGGTCTTGCCCGCGCCGTTGGGGCCGAGCAGTCCGTGCACCGTGCCCCGGCGCACCGCCAGGTCGAAACCGTCGAGGGCGCAGGTCTCTCCGTAGCGCTTCCGCAGGCCGTCGGCCCATACCGCGTACTCCTGCCGTCCGTTCATGTCCGTCACCCCTTCGAGAAACTGAGTACACCGTACCCCTTTCAGCGTACGGTGTACTCGATTTTGGGGCGAAGGCATAGAGTGAGCCCATGACGAGCAGCAGCCTCGAACTCCTGTGGGGCACCGGCGAACGCCCCAGCCGCGGCCCCAAACCGGGCCTCAGCCTCGACCGGATCGTCACCGCCGCCGTCGAGGTCGCCGACGCGGAGGGCCTGGCGGCCGTCTCCATGCGCCGCGTCTCCACCGAACTCGGCGTCGGCACGATGTCGCTGTACCGGTACGTCCCCGGCAAGGCCGAGCTGCTCGACCTGATGCTCGACCGCGTCCAGGCCGAGTCCCTCGCCGCGGATCCGCCACGGGCCGCCGACTGGCGCGCGACCGTCGGCCTCCTGGCCCGCAGCCATCGGGAGCTCTTCCACCGGCACACTTGGCTGATCGAGGTCAACGAGGCCCGGTCCGCCCTCGGCCCCAGCACCCTGCGCGGGCTGGAACTCTGCCTGACCGGCCTCCGGAGCATGGGCCTGAGCGGCCCCGAGACGATCTCGGTGATCATCGCGGTGCAGAGCTTCGCCACGGGCATCGCCCGGATGGAGATCCAGTCGGCGCAGGCCGCCGAGGAGACCGGCGTGAGCCACGAGGAGTTCTGGGAGGGGCAGCGGCCGTTCCTGGAACGGGCCATGCAGAGCGGACAGTTCCCGCATATGGCCACCCTGTCCGAGGACACGTTCTCCCAGGATTTCGACCACTTCGGCTTCGGACTCGAGCGCCTCATGGACGGCCTGGAGGCCCTTGTCGCACGACGGACCGCGGAAAGCGACGCGGAATGAACACGGCCGGCCGGCCGAGCCCCATGTGATCACCAACGGACCGCGTCCGGGCACCGCAGCCGTCATGACCGGCGGGAGTCCGACAACACGGCGCGTCCGGTCCGGGAACGGAAGCGGGACCGGGAGCGGGAGCGGGAAGGGACCGGGACCGGGAGCGGGAAGGAACCGGGGCCGGGGCCGGGTCCAGGGAGGGACCGGGGCACCGGAACCGGAACGAGGAGGTGACGGGATGCACGACAGCGGCGGCGAACAGCACCGTCACTTCGAGGCCGTCAGCGGCAACGGAGCCGCACACACCGGCAACGCCGAGGCCCGCGCAGCCCAGGTGCGCACCGCCTTCGCAGGGTTGCTACAGATCCGGGCCGTGATGAACACCGGAGCCGCGGAGCCTCACGCGCTTCCCGCCCCATGGGAACGGCACCGGCCCGTCCAGGCCGTGGCTCTCGCTCTGGAGGCCGCGGGTATCCCGCCCTCGGCGACCGGCCCCGACGGCCGCCGTACCGCTGTCGGGTACGGCGTCGGCGAGACCGACGCGCCGGGCACGGTCCGCGTGGAATGGCTCGGCCCGCCGGGCAGCGGCGCGGCGCAGCACCAGCAGGCCGAGCTGAAGCGGTGCGCCGAGGTCCTGCGCCCCCTCGGCTGGGAGGTCCTGGAGTACCGGGGCCGCGGCCGGCAGCGCTTCCTGGAAGTGGAACCCCTTCCGCTCCCCATCTGACCGCACATCCGGCCTCCCGTTCTTGGCGAGCCGTGCTCGGTGATCGCGAGGATCTGCGGGTCGGCGTCCGGGCGGTGCAGCGGTGGCGTCGGGCATGGGCCAAGGGCGGCCCGCGGGCCTTGCGCTCGGCCGGATCGGCCTCGCCTCCGGACCCTGAGCGAGGCCCAATTCGCCCGGCTAAAGGCGCGGGTGGCTCAGCAACGTCGCCTTCCCCAGCCCCGACCACCTCATCCAGACCATCCGGCGTGGTCTGCGCACCATCCAATACCGCAGCGACCTCATCGACGGCTGCCTCGCCGGCACCGGCCAGTCCCTCACTCCGACGACTTCACGAGTTCAGGCTCAGTGGCCACCGGGCCTGCCGCGACTCCTACTTGGTCGTGTGCGTGGGGTAGACCTGGACATCGGTGTAGGCGCCCTTGATCTCTCCCGCGCCCGCGGGCCACTTCAGGCTCACGGTGTGGGTCTCGTTGGGGGGCGTCACCAGGATGTTGGTCGGGTGCGCGAGACTGTCGCCGGTGCTGTCGATGTCGTAGGCGAGGTTGAAGACAGCGGCGTCGCCGGGCTTCAGGGTGAAGATACGCGGCTGGGCGTGGCCGCGCTCGATGGGGTTCGAGGTGTTGTCGGCGTCCTTGATGTCGACGCCCGCGAAGCCCGTCGCCGAGCAGGTGGCCGAACCCCGGTTGATCATGGTGATGTCGATCCTGCCGGAGGACTCGTCGGTCGCGGCGTCCCTGGCGTCGATGGCCAGGTCCTGCGTCTTGCAGAACTTGACCTTGCCGCCGGCCTCCGTCGCGCCGTTCGCGGCGCCGGCGCGGGCCTCGGTGTCCTGTCCGGAACCCGGCTTCGCGTCGCCGGCCTCCGACTTCGAGCTGTCGGAGTCCGCGCCGCTCTCCGCCTGCGAGCCGCCTTCCGAGGGCGAGGAAGAGGAGCCCTTGGAGGTCGAGTCCTTCCCGGAGTCATCGCCGCCACAGGCGGTGAGCGAGAGGGAGGCGGCGACGCCGATGGCGGCGAGAGCGGCGATGCGGGTGTACTTCACGGTGGTCCCCCAGACGGAGCGCGGTACGTGCGGTCTGAAGTATTTGTATCTCGCACCGAGTTACAGGCGGTCCTCCGTGACGTCTTCGTTCTGTCACGGGCGGCCGACGCAGCAGATCACCGGCCCCCTCGGCCAGGACCTCGTCGGCCTGCGCATTCAGGTTCCGAGGAACGCCGTCATACCGTGCTCACGGCATGACGGCACCGACCCGAAGTGTCTGCGGAGTCGGCCACCCCCGCGTACGGCAGATGCTCCTGCTTCAGGGCCGGTAGCTGCACTCCGCCAGCTTCGCGTGCCGTTTCCAGCCCAGCGTCTCGTACAGCGCGCGCCCGGCGTCGGTCGCGCCCAGAACGCCGAGGACCGCGCCCGTCTCCAGGGCGTGGTCGGCGAGCGTACGCATCACGAAGTTGCCCAGTCCGCGCCGCCGATGGGCCGCCTCGGTCACCACCCGGTCGACGACCACGGCTTCCCCGACGGATGCCATCTGCCCCTGGGCCGCCTGCTCGCCCGCCGCATCCAGCACCCGAGCGCAGGTGACGGCTCCCACGGTCTCCACGGTCACGGTGTACCCCGCAGGCACGACCGGGTCCGTGGCCATCAGGTCAACGGCCATCAGGTGGCCGGTCTCCTCCATCACCCACCCCCGAGGCAGCCAGGACTCGAGCTCCTCCGGCTCCGCGGGCATCTTCATCCAGGTCCGCGGCACGGACACCGAGGCCGCGGCGCTGCGCACCGACGACTCCTCTGGCTCGGGCAGGACATGGCGCCCCACTTCGTCGGGGTTGCCGGCCACCTCGACATAGAGCCCCCAGGGCTTCCTGACAGGCGGGGGCGTCCGCCGGGACAAGGCCCATCCCGCCACCCAGGTCATGACTGTGTCCGCAACCATCAAGCCCTCCCGAAACTGGGGCCGCATCAACGGCCAGGTAATAGGCAGTAGCCAGGGTCACACGTTACGCCGCGGTGCAGACCGCGGCATCTGATATGCCGGGGTGCAGATCTGACGGGCAGTCGCCAACGATCGCAGACAGCGCTGCGGAGGAACCGCCACCCGCTGGCTCAACCACATGCGCAAGGGACGTGACAACCGGGCTCTGGAACTCACCTCGCCTCGGCTTCGTGCCCATCCGAACCGCCACCGCATGGCTCCGAAGCTCTGACGCCCGGCAACCGCTCCGCGGAAAGTGAGTCAGGACCTGAGCTCGTCCGGCTCGCCGCATCGGGTCGCGCAGGGGCCGCCGCCCCCTCGCGCGGCACGAAGGCGGTGAACGGCCGGCCCAGGAGTCAGCTGCACTGCCAGGTGAACATCGCCCGGTCGAAGCGGCGTCGGGCCAGGTCCTCGGGGCGTATGGGCCAGGAGGACAACGGACCGTTCACATCGGGGGGCTTCACACCACGGACCGCCCCCGCCCGCGCCCCAGCCCCCGAACGGGGAACCGGAGGCGGGCGGGGGCGGCCGTCGGGTGCCTACTCCGCGATGGGTGCCTACTCCGCGATGTCGATGTGCATGTTGAAGGTCCGCCCGGCGATCTTGACCAGGAGGTTGCCCTGTACGCCGCGGGTGTCGAGGGTGTCCCCGACGTTGCCCTTCCCCGCCTTGGCCTTGTCCTGCGGCTCGAAGCTGTGGAAGTTGGTGAAGGCACCGTCGCCGGAGGCGAAGCCCGCCGCCTTGTCCCACTGGCCCTGCAGGGTCTCGTAGGCGGTGCTGCTCATGGGCTTGCCGCCCAGGCCCAGGTTGACCCGCTGCCCGCCCACATAGGCCTCGGCGCACAGTTCGAGGATCTTCGGGACCTGGGTGGTCTTCAGTGTCTTGTCCTGCTTGACCGCGGCCAGCAGCCCGTCGGCGTCGGCGCTCAGCTTGCGCTGCCGGGCCTCCCGTGCGGCGGTCGAGGTGATCTCGATCTGATCGCTGTCGATCACCTTGTGGGCCTGCTCGAACCCGTACGCCTTGTCGCAGGCGATGCCGAGCGTCGTGCTCCACTGCTTCCGCGCTGAGCCACTCGCGGTCGAACCCGACCGACGCGCAGTACGCGATGAGGTCCGCTTCCGCTTCCTCCGTGCTCTTGGCGTACTTCCCCTTGGGCATGGCGCTTCCCCCCGGTTCCCCAGTGTCGTTCCGGTTGTCGATCCGACGGCCACCAAGGTCCCATGACGGGCCGTCACTGTCACCCGGTTCCACCCATTCCGATCCCATCAGGACCGAATGCCATGCATTCACCCTGGTAGGAGCCATACCGAACTGTTGTCCCTTTAGAGGCTGATTGCCCGACAACCTCCGGATTTCCGTGGGGTGAGCCACGGGTGCGGGGCCCGGACTCAGACCCGAACCCGAGGCCCCGGACTCAGGCCCCGGCTTCAGACCCGGGCGCGGCCGAAGAGGCGCGCGCCGCCGAGCAGGCAGACGGCGGCCAGGGCGAGGGTGACGGCGGCGCCGGCGGCCACGGTGCCGTTGGCGTAGTGCCCGAGGAATGCCTGGCGCACCGCGTCGGCGGTGTAGCGGAGCGGCACGGCCCGGGAGACGCCGTTCAGCCAGCCGGGGGCGAGGGTCATCGGCAGCAGCAGGCCCGAGAGCAGCATGACCGGCATCACCGCCGTGTTGACGACGGCGGCGAACTCCGGCGCCGTCCGGATGTTCATGGCCAGGCCGTAGGAGAGGGCCGACATCGCCGCCGCGAGCACCGCGACGAAGAGCAGGCCGATGAGGACGCCGGGCAGCGGGGCGCGGAGGCCGAACGCCAGGCCGATCAGCACGAGGAGTACGGACTGTGCGAGGAGCTGGACGACGTCGCGCAGGGTGCGGCCGAGCAGCAGGGCCATGGGGCTCACCGGTGTGACGCGCATCCGGTCGATCACCCCGAGGTTGCGGTCCATCAGCAGCCCGAGGCCGACGTAGGAGCCGCCCAGCAGGGCGAGCTGGACGAGCACGCCGGGCACGAACGCCTGCCAGGAGGAGCCGCTGGTGCCGAGGTCGACCTCGGTCAGCAGCGGTCCGAACAGGGCGAGGAAGAGCAACGGCTGGAGCATGCCGAAGAAGAGGCTGGTCCGGGAGCGGAGCGTGGCGCGCAGGTAGCGGCCGAAGACGATGCCGGTGTCGGCGAGCAGGGTCATGACGGGAACCTCGGGTCGGCTGCGGGATCCGGCGGTGGACCGCGGATCCGGCAGGTGGACGGTTCAGGGCAGCGGATGGGCTGCGGAAGTGGCGGACGGGCTGCGGACGCAGCGGGCGGGCCGCGGAACAGCGGGTGACGCGTCAGAAGGTGCCGCGTCAGAGAGTGACGGGCTCGTCGGCCGCCGTCCGGCCGGTGATGGCCAGGAAGGCGTCCTGGAGCGTGGCGGTGGGGTCGCCCGCGTAGCGGGTCTTGAGGTCGGTGGAGGTGCCCTCCGCGACGACGGCTCCGGCGTCCACGACGACGATGCGGTCGGCGAGGGCGTCGGCCTCGTCCAGGTAATGCGTGGTGAGGAAGACCGTGGCGCCGTGGGCGGAGCGGATGCGCCGGACCAGGTCCCAGAGTTCGGCGCGGCTGCGCGGGTCGAGTCCGGTGGTGGGCTCGTCGAGGAAGAGCACTTCGGGCCGGTTGACCAGGCCGAGAGCGATCTCGGCCCGGCGCCGCTGGCCGCCGGAGAGCGCGGCGGTGGGCCGGTCCAACAGGGCCAGCAGGTCCAGTTCGCGGGCGAGTTCCTCGGTGCGCTGCCGCACCACGGGCCGGGACAGCCGGTGCAGCCTGCCCTGGGTCGTCAGTTCCTCGCGCACGGTGCAGGTGGGGTCCAGGCCGCCGGACTGGGCCACGTAGCCGATCCGGCGGCGTACGCCCGCGGGGTCGCCGAGCAGGTCGAGCCCGGCGACCTCGGCTTCACCGCCGGTGGGCGGCAGGAGGGTGGCGAGCATGCGCACGGTGGTGGTCTTGCCCGCGCCGTTGCGGCCGAGGAAGCCGAGGATCTCGCCGCGGTCGACGGTCAGGTCGAGACCCCGGACCGCGGGTACGGGGCCGGTCTTGAGCCGGAACGTCCGGGTGAGGCCCCGGGTCCGGATGGCAGGTGAGGACATGCCGACGATAAAAGCACAGCGCACTGCAAACTTGCAATGGACTTAAACTTTGGCGTCCGGTTAGACTTCCGGCCATGACCGAAGGGCTGCGGGAACGCAAGAAGCGGCAGACGCGGAAGCGCATCTCCGAGGTGGCCGTCGGCCTGTTCGTGGAGCGTGGATTCGAGCACGTCACGATCGCCGAGGTCGCCGAGGCGGCGGAGGTGTCCGTGAACACCGTCTACAACTACTTCCAGGCCAAGGAGGACCTCGTCCTGCCGCCGGACCAGGCGTCCCCGGAGCGGCTCGCCGACATGGTGCGGCAGCGCGCCCCCGGCGAGTCCGCCGCCGGTGCGGTGCTGAGCACGCTGCGCGACGAGGTGCACCGCCGGGACCGCAGCCTCGGCCTGACCGAAGGGTTCGGCCGGGTCTACGCCATGATGCGGGCCGCCCCCACGCTCACCGCCCGGCTGGAGGAGCTCGGCCGGCAGATGACCGACGCGCTCGCGGCCGTCCTGGCCGAGGAGACCGGTGCCGGGGCGGACGACCCGGTGCCCCGGGTGGTGTCCGCGCAACTCGGCGCCCTGCACGCGCTGATCTTCGCCGAGATCGGCCGGCTCACCTCGGCGGGCGCCGGCCCGGACGCGATCGCCGCGGCGGTGCTGCGCCTGCTGAACGCCGGCGAGGACCTGCTCGGCGAACGCCTGTTGGGCTTCGCCGTACGAGAGGAGTGACCGTGTTCCGAGTGACCATCCGTGGAACCTTCGACGGGCTGAGCGAGGCGGACCGGGCCGGTCTGCTCGCCGACGCGGACGCGTTCCGGGCCGCCTTCACCGAGGCCGGCACCTTCACCTACGACCGGGGCCTGTCGGCCTTCACTTTCCGGTGCCAGCTCCCCGCCGGCCCCGACGACGGCGAGGAGGAGGCGACCCGGCGGGCCGTCACGGCGCTGGAGGCCCACGGGTATCCGCACCGGATCCTGCGGGTGGCGGTGACGGACCTGCGGGAGATCAAGATCCGGCGCAAGGGGCGGGCGCGGTAGCCGGGCGGCTGGAGCCCGCCCGGCTGCCGCGCCGCACCCGCTGCCCCGGTACGTCGCCCGTCCCGGCCCCGTCCCGGCGCGGGCCCCCGCCCG
>NZ_JBEOXS010000050.1:0-53842 GCF_040296705.1 Streptomyces sp. NPDC002055 | reverse complement strand
GGGGGCGGCCGTCGCTCCGCGCCCTGACCCGCCGGGGGCTTTTGGGGTCCGACGTCCCGGGGGCGGCCTCCCCGGGCCCGCCGGGGGGGCCCCCCCCCCACCACTCCCGGTGGTGCGGCGGGCCCGTTCTCGCTCCCCGGGGGACGCGGAGCCCGCCCTCCGGCCGATGCGTACCGTCGGCGCCGGGACCGCGCCCGCCTCGCACGGGGCGCGCCCGCGCGGCACGGCCGGGCCACTCCGGAGCACTCCCGAGCACTCCGGAGCACTCCGGGCACTCCGGACCAAGGCCGGATTCGTGGCCCCGGGGCACGAACGGTGTTCCCATGGTGTTCAATTGGCGCTTCGTCAGAACATTCCGTCGTGGCCGGGCCCATCCTGAACGCGACGACGTGGCCGATGAGTCACCGTCCACCGGAATGGTCCTCGTCACACCGATGGCGCGCGGCATGTGTCGCTCCGCCCGATCCCGGTGCGACGGTCATTAGGCTGGCAGGATGCCGATATCCAGCCAGCTCACCCACGGGGAGGTCCGGTGAACCGGCGTGACGTCACCGATGCGCAGTGGGAGGGGCTCGCCGAAGTCGTTCCGCTGCGCGGCAGCGACGCCTGGCCGACCTGGCCGGGACACCGCACCCTTCCCGCCGACCGCGGCGGCCGGGACCCGCGCCGCTTCGTGGTGATCCGGGTACAGATCTTCGCCGACGCCCGCGAGGTGGCGGAGTACCTCATGAGGAGCACCCCGATCCTCCTCGACCTGTCCGGCACGGAGCCCGATGTCGCCAAGCGCATCCTCGACTTCGCGAGCGGAGTGGCCTTCGGCCTCAACGCCAAGATGCACCGGGTCGACACCAATGTCTTCCTGCTCACCCCGGCCGGGACCGAGGTGGAGCAGCCGCGGCTCGGGGAGGCCGCGGCGCTGGACTGACCGGCGACTCATCGGTTAACTCGATCGTAGGAAGGCCGTCCCGGCGGAACGGTTCGCCGGAACGGCCGCTGCATACCGTCCCGTCATGGATCCCACCCGTGCCCCCGTCGGGGCCGACGACCGCCCGGCCCTGTCCGAACTGCGGCTCTCCTCCTTCAAGTCCCACCGCCGGGCCGTCCTCCCGCTGAGCCCGTTCACCGTCTTCGCCGGGCCGAGCGGCAGCGGCAAGACCAGTGCCCTGCAGGCGTACACGGCACTGGCCCGGCTGGGCGGCGGCGAGCGGGTCGGGACGGCGTTCCCGGACGCCTCGGGCTGTGTGCCCGAGCGCGCCCGGCCGGACCCGCAGGGTCGGCGCGGATTCCGGATCGGCTGCACGGTCGACGGGCCGGTCGGATCGGTACGGCTCGACGTCGCCGTCCAGGCCGAGCCGGAGCTGCGGGTGGTCGGTGAGCGGCTGACCAGCGGCGGGCAGATCCTGCTCTCCACGGCGCTCCGCGATCCCGCTCGCCGTACCGTCCAGGCGGCCTGGCACACGGCCGGTTCGGTGCCGGTGACCCGGGCGCCGCTGCCGGACGACCGGCTGGCCACCGCGCTGCTGCCGTTACGGGTGGCGGGGAAGACGGTGGGACAGCGGCTGGTGCTGGCCGCCGCCGAACAGGTCGTGGTGGCGCTGCGCTCGGTCTTCGCCTGTGACCCGCGGCCGGAGCGGATGCGCGTGCCCGTCCCCCTCGGGGCGGGGCGGCTGCACGGCGGCTGCGGCAACCTGGCCGAGGTGCTGCTGCGGACCCGCGAGGAGTGCGGCACCCGGCACGCCGCACTGATCGCGGCGAGCCGGGCGGGCTGCGCGGGAGCGGTGGAGGATCTGGCGGCCCAGGAGCTCACCGACGGCACGGTCCGGGCCGTCCTCGACCGGGGAGCGCTCGGCATCACGCCGGTCGGGCGGCTCGGCGACGGCGAATTGCGCTATCTCGCCCTGGCCTTGGTGCTGTTGACGGGGCCCGGGGTGCTGGACATGGAACCGGTGGCCGAGGTCCTGCCCGCCCTGCAGGCGATGACGGTGCTCGCGGACGGCTTCGACCGCTGTCTCGACCGGCGGCAGGTGCGCGAACTGCTGTCGCTGGCGGTCCGGATGGGGGAGCGCGGCCATGTACGGCTGGTGGGGGCGGTGCAGGACCGGGCGCCCGCCGAGGGGGTGGCCGGGGTGTCGGTGGTAGACCTGGGGGTGTGAACCAGACATCCGACCCCGACTCCGGACCCGGACCCGACTGCGGAACCGGCTCCAAGTCCGTTCCCCACTCCGGTTCCGGTGCCTTTCCCGGCTCCGGCTCCGGTTCCGGATCCGGCACTGACACCGGCTCCGATTCCGGCTCCGGCATGGATTCCGGCTCCCGTTCCGGGACGGGCCCCGGAGTCGACGGTCCGGCCGGCTCGGCCGCGTCCGCCGCGGGCTCCCCGGGGCCGGCCGAGGGGGCGCCCGGCTCAGGTGGCGGGCTCACCCTCCTGGCACTGCAGCGGCGGCTCGCCGACTTCGCGGCGGCGCGCGACTGGCAGCCGTTCCACACACCGAAGAACCTGTCGGCGGCGCTGAGTGTCGAGGCGTCGGAGCTGGTGGAGATCTTCCAGTGGCTCACGCCGGAGGAGTCGGCCCGGGTGATGGAGGAGCCGGAGTCGGCCCACCGGGTGACCGACGAGGTCGCCGACGTGCTCGCGTACCTGCTCCAGTTCTGTGAGGTGCTCGGGATCGACGCCCTCACGGCGCTCGCCGCGAAGATCGACCGGAACGAGCACCGCTTCCCGGCGCCGTCCGGGCCGTCCGCGTCATCCGGGCCGACTGCGCCGTCCGCGCCGTCCTCGCCGTCCGGTGAGGGAGCCTGATCGTCACTCTTCGGAGTGGCGGGGATATCAACACGGGAACAGTTGTCCACAAATTTCGGAATCCCCCTGGCTTTTCGGCCCGTTCGGTATCACTCTGGGTAGTGGCGAGGTGACGTTCGGCCGATGGCCGTGCGAAGCGGGGCACGGGGCGAAGGGGACGGGCGGATGGACGCGGTTCGGTTGATCGGTGCCACCCGGCATGCCCTGGCGCAGTCGCGGGCGGCCGAGGAGATTGTTGCCGAGGCATGGCAGGCGCAGGCGCTGGCGCAGGCCGTGGGAAGTCATCTGGCGCTCCACGGGCCGCCGGAGCTCAGGTCCAGGGCTCACGGCCTGAGTGAATCCGGCGGCAGAGCGTGCGGTGTGCTCAGGCTTCCCGGGCAGCGGGAGGGCGGTGTGCGGGCGGCGCAGCTGTCGGGCCTGAAAGACCCGCGGAGCGTGCTCCTGGCGCTGGGCGCGCTGCTCGGGGAAGTGGGCATAGAGCTTGTGGGTGTGGCCTGCTCGGCGGACGAGGAGGCGCTCTACTGGCAGTGCATTGAGGCGATAGACGCCACCGACGAGGCGGGCGACCGCGTACACGGGCTGCTGCGGCAGCTGACGGAACGCGAGCGCTGGCAGGCGGACCCGGCGGCGGAGCCGTCATGAGCCGGCCGAGCCGTCCGGCGAGGGCCGGCGCCACGGAAGGACGGGGTGGCGCCACGGAGGTGAGGAACGGGCAGGGCGGAACAGGCACGATGGGTGCATGGACCTTCGCATCTTCACCGAGCCCCAGCAGGGCGCGAGCTACGACACCTTGCTCACCGTCGCCAAGGCCACGGAGGATCTCGGATTCGACGCTTTCTTCCGGTCGGATCACTACCTCCATATGGGCGACGCCGACGGTCTCCCCGGGCCCACCGATGCCTGGATCACCCTGGCGGGACTGGCGCGGGAGACCCGGCGGATCCGACTGGGCACTCTGATGACCGCGGCCACCTTCCGGCTGCCCGGGGTGCTGGCCGTCCAGGTGGCTCAGGTGGACCGGATGTCCGGCGGACGGGTCGAGCTGGGTCTCGGGGCCGGCTGGTTCGAGGCCGAGCACCGGGCGTACGGCATCCCCTTCCCCAAGGAGAAGTTCGCCCGGCTGGAGGAGCAGTTGGCGATCGTCACCGGTCTCTGGCGGACGGAGGTGGGCAGCCGGTTCGACTACGACGGGAAGCACTACCGGATCGAGGGCTCCCCGGCACTGCCGAAGCCCGCCCAAGCGAAGGTCCCGGTACTGATCGGCGGACACGGCGCGACCCGCACGCCGCGGCTGGCCGCCCGCTACGCCGACGAGTTCAACATCCCCTTTGCCTCCGTCGCGGACACCGAGCGACAGTTCGGCCGGGTGCGGGCAGCGGCGGAGGAGGCGGGCCGCAAGGGGGACGACCTGGTGTACTCGAACGCGCTGGTGGTGTGCGTCGGCCGGAACGACGCCGACGTCGCACGACGGGCAGCCGCCATCGGACGGGAGGTGAACGAGCTCAAGGAGAACGGTCTCGCGGGATCCCCTGCCGAGGTCGTGGAGAAGATCGGCCGCTACGGCGAGACCGGCTCCTCCCGGATCTACCTGCAGCTGCTGGATCTGCACGACCTCGACCACCTGGAACTCATCGCCTCCGCAGTGCAGTCCCAGCTCGACTGAGCCGCTGCCCACAACCTCAGAACCGCACATCTCTGCTGACCACAACCCCAGAACCCCACCCCACTCCGCTGTCTACTGCCCATGGCATGTCGCCGTTGGGGGCCTGAGTCCCTGGCGCGTTCGGCTCCTTGACGGGCGCGATCTGTGCCGGGCCTCGAAACCGGTGGCAGTCTGGACTGAAGGAGCTCTAGCTGCCCGAGCTGTGGGTCGTAGCAGCCCGAGCCACGGGGGCGCAGGAACCGGACGGCTGTGGCGCGCGGTGCCAGCCGCCGTCGGCAGCCGTGGGAGTCGTAGGAGGAGCTGTCGTGATGTCCGCTTCCGACGGACCCGGGGAGGGATTCGGACCCGTCCCCGGACCCGTCCCTGGACCCGGACCCGCGCCCGCGCCTGAGGGCGGAGGCAAGACCGGCGACGGGAGCGTGGCCGCGGCCCTGGCCCGGAGGACCGTGGTGCTCGACGGCGGTCTGTCGAACCAGCTCGCGGACCAAGGGTGCGATCTGTCGGACGCGCTCTGGTCGGCGCGGCTGCTCGCGGATGCGCCCGAGCAGATCGAGGCCGCCCACGCCGCGTACGTACGGGCGGGCGCGCGGATGCTCATCACCGCGAGCTACCAGGCGACGTACGAGGGGTTCGCCCGGCGGGGCATCGGCCGCGCGCAGACCACGGCGCTGCTGCGGCGCAGCGTCGAACTGGCCCGTCGTGCGGCGGGGGACAGGGCGGACGTGTGGGTAGCGGCCTCCGTGGGGCCGTACGGCGCGATGCTCGCGGACGGCAGTGAGTACCGCGGTCGGTACGGGCTGAGCGTCCGTGAGCTGGAGCGCTTCCACCGGCCGCGGATCGAGGCGCTCTGTGCCGCCGGGCCGGATGTGCTCGCCCTGGAGACCGTGCCCGACATCGATGAGGCCGAGGCCCTGCTCCGGGCGGCCGAGGGGACCGGAGTGCCGGTCTGGCTGTCGTACACCGCGGCCGGTGACGCCACCCGCGCCGGGCAGCCGCTGGACCGGGCCCTGGCGCTGGCCGCCGATGCGGGCCAGGTGCTGGCCGTCGGGGTCAACTGCTGCGATCCGGCCGACGCGGACCGCGCCGTGGGCCTCGCGGCGGAGGTGAGCGGGAAGCCGGTCGTCGTCTACCCGAATAGTGGCGAGACCTGGGACGCGGAGTGGCGCGGCTGGCGGGGCGGTGTCACGTTCGACCCGGCCAGGGCCGTGGAGTGGCAGTCGGCGGGTGCCCGGCTGATCGGCGGGTGCTGCCGGGTGGGGCCGGACCGGATCGCCGCCGTCGCCCGCCGGCTGGACGCCGTGCGGTGAGAGCCACCGCGGCCGGCGCCCCGCTCGGCACGGCCGGCCGCCCCGCCCGCAGCTCGACGGGGAGGACACCGGACCTGCTCGCATGAGGGGAGGGGACACTGGCCCTGCCCGCGTCGGAAGGGGACGCCGCGGGGGAACTCCGCGCACGCGGTGCATGCGGACCGCAACGTCCAGCGGATCCACCAGCGCCTGTCCGGCGGACCTCGGAGCAGTAGGGTCATACCCTCATGAAGGCCATGATCTTGCTGTTCGCTGTGTTCGTCGTCTTCGTCGTGCCGACTTCCCTGGTCTGGCTGCTGGGGCGGCGAGCGCGGGTCGCCCGCTGGATGCTGGTCGTGTTCTTGCTGGCCGGGTGGCTGACGGTGTGCGTCGGCTGGGTCCTCTCGCAGCGCGCGAAGCCGTCCCTCTTTCCGGATACATCACCCTGCTACGGCACGCGTACCACTCCTGTCTCGCAGTACTTCCCGCCCGACTCGTTCTGCCGCCACGCGGACGGGGAGTTGCGGACGGTCAATGGGCCGAACGCCAAGCTCGTGTTCTGGACCGCCGCCAACACCACCTTGGCGATGACGATTGCCGCCGCCTTCGTACGGCATCGTCAACGAGCCTGATCGCGGTCGCCTCGCCAGGCGCGCCCCGGGCCTCGGCCGCCCCCGTCGTCGGGCAGCCGAGTCACACCAAGGCGTTCCGGTTGCCCGTCGCTTGGAAGCCCAGCCGGCATCGAGGCTGCTTGATCCGGCTGCGCAGATCAGGAACGAAGCCGGAGACGGATCGAGGCTACGGTGATGTGCCATGGACAATGCAGGCGCGCTTGTCTTACCTCGTGGCCACCGCCCGGGAGTTCTTGAGCGATCTCCCCGCCCCATGATCATTCCAACGAATCGGGACCCGGGGGCGGTCACCGGATGTGCCGGACAGGCCTCAGCCCAACTCCAACTCCCCGACCGTCTGGTCCCCGCTCGTCTCCCCCGTCGGCCGGAACCCCAGTCCCAAGTAGAAACCCTCGGGGCCGTCCTCACCCGGGTGCCAGGTCGCGGTCAGGCGGGTGCCGCCGCGGCGGCGGATTTCAGCGGCCACGGACTCGACCGCGAAGCGGCCATAACCGCGGCCCTGCTCGCCGGCTGCGATATTGAGCCGCCACAACCCCGAGCGGATGTCGGCGCCTGTGCCGTCGCCCGCGAAGTCGATGTCGAGGAAGGCCATGAGGAAGCCAACGGGCCGGTCACCGTCGAAGATGAGACGGGGCCAAGCCACGTCCGGGTGCACATAGGCCTCAGCGAGAGATTTCACGACCGGTGCGACCAAGTGCTCTTGGTCGGGGCGCACCTTCAGGCCGATGGCAACGTCGACATTGGCGGCAGTGACCGTTGCCAACCGGAGCGTAGTCGTCATGCGGAAACAGTAAGCCGCCGGTCAATCGGTTTTCCCGGCGCCTCACACCTCTCACAGACAGCCCCCGCCGGTTTTCTCCCTGCTCCACGCGGTGGCCCACGACTCACGACGTCACACAGGGCACCGCAACCCGGCGCTGGACGAAAGAGATAGGGGCCCCGGACCGCAGGCGCACCGCCCCGGACACCATGCGTGGTGGGAGGAGAACTCGACCGACCATACTCGGGCAACACAACTGATCCCCACCCCGGTCGAATTGGGGTGGGGATCAGGTGCTGGTCAGGCGGAATCCGGCTCACCTAAGAGGAGTTCGTCCCCGGCGGGGAAGCGCGCCGAACCACCTTCCTCCCAGGTGACCACCACGGCTAACCCGCCCATCGGACCGAGCGCCGTGGTCGCCTTCTTGACCGTGCGCCAATGCCCCTCGTAGCCGATCACGTCGCCCGAGGTGATGAGGGCTGCGCGCTTCGTAGGGATGCTTAAGGGTTCTCGACGGGGCGGATGTGCTTCAAAGGGACGTCCCATTCCATGCCACCGCCCTCCGGCCGCAGAAACGCCGTACGGCTGATGAGCTTGCTGCCTTCCTTGGTGCGCTCCTCGATCACGCCGTGAAGTTCGCCAGTGCGCTTCGAGAGCGTGTCCTCAACGAGCCTCCCCAGCGGATAGGGCAGGTCGCCGTGGCTGAGCGTCGTCGGTGGCTTCTCGTATGTCTGTGCCATGATCCCTCGTCCCACCTGGGCATACGTGTGTCACCCAAGAGAACTGCCGCCGTGCAAGATGAACTTGCACACCGCTTGCACAGCACCAGGGCGCAGGAGTGGCCGCGGTGGGACGATGGGCCGTAACGGAAGTTGAGCGGGGAAGGCGCAAACGTATGAGCGCGACCAAGATTCCCGGACCCGGTGCGAACGTGGCCGTCTGCCGCAAGGCGCGCGGCCTGAGTCAGGTTGCCCTCGCCCGCCGGGCCAGCATCTCTGTCTCACTGCTCAGCAAGATCGAGGTGGGCGACCGCGCGCTGACGCAGGGCACTGCCGCCGACCTGGCACGAGCCATGCGGATGACGCTCGACGAGCTGCTCGGTACTGCCCCGGTCGAGGGTGCCGACGAGAACAGCCTTACCGCCCTCAACTACGCCATCCGACGGTTCGACATCCCCGACGGCCCTCCGCCCCACCCCGAGGATCTGCCGCGCGAGCTGGCCGAGCTGAACGAGCACCGTTACCGGACCGAGCTGTCGGCCGTGTTGCAGAAGACCCCGGGCGTGCTGGCCCGTACAACCGACTTCGCCCACGCCACCCAGTCGCCGGACGCTTGGACACGCGTCGCCGACACGTACTCGGTCGTGTACTGGCTGGCCGCCCGACACCGGTGGATGCACCTCGCCGAACTGGCGGTCATGAAGCAGCGGTTGGCCGCCGAACGCGCGAACCCGATTGCCGTCACGGTGGCCGCCCGGGACGAGGCCGGGGCCTTCCTCAACTCCGGTGATTTCGCCGGGGGGTTGGCCATCGTGGACCGCGCGATCGTCGAGGCCGAGACCATCTTGAACGGCCGCGACCGCGCGTTCGGCTTGGGCATCCTGCACCTGCGCGGGCTGACGCTGGCCGGTCGGATCAAGGACAAGGCCACCGCGCGCCAGCACATCGAGGCCGCGTGGCGTACGGTCGAGGAGTACGGCGTTGACGCCGACGAGCACGGTATCCACTTCGGGCCCGACCAGACCGCGACGCATGTCATCTCGACGTACTCCGACATGGACCAGCACCGCACCGCGCTGGACACCGCCGACGACCTATTCCGGGGCGGCACGTCTCTTCCCGCGACCCGGATCGGCCCTCTGCGCATGAACCTTGGCCGGTCACATCTGGCGCTGGGCGACCGTGACTCCGCGCTCGAATCGCTCGAAGCGGCCTGGGATGTCTCGCCCGAGATGGCCCGGGTGCACCCGACGTCCCAAGAGCTGATGCGCGTGCTGACCTCGCTGCACCGCCGGAGCAACCCGCGCTTGACCCGCCTCGCCAAGCGCGCGGGCGTGCCCTTCTGATGGGCGAAGCCCCGGAGGCCGTGACGGGCTCCGGGACTTCCGCGCGTTCAGAGCGCGCCGGGGGCAGACAGCACCAGAAGGCACAGCGGCAGAGTGCCGCCGAAGGTGCCTCCTCCGGCGACCGCGGCCGCTCCCACCCGGAGCCGGCAGCCGGCCTGCTGGCGCCCACCCGCCGACTGGTCGTCGACACCGGGGACGAGCCCCCTCCCCACCACCGGAGTGAGCCGTGTCTCATCCGGACCAGGCCCCCTTGTCTATGCAACGAGTTGCATAGCAGGGTGTGGGGCATGGCCCTCGAGCACGCGATCCTCGTCTCCCTGCTGGAGCAGCCGGGGTCCGGCTACGAGCTGGCCCGGCGGTTCGACCGGTCCATCGGGCACTTCTGGACCGCGACCCACCAGCAGATCTACCGCGTCCTCAAGCGCATGGAGGGCGACGGCTGGATCGACGTCCACGAGGTGCCCCAGGAGGGGCGCCCGGACAAGAAGACCTACTCCGTCGCCGCTCCGGGCCGGGCCGCGCTCTCGGACTGGCTGCACGAACCCGTCGAGCCCGAGAGCGTCCGCCACGACCTGGCGGTGAAGATCCGCGGCGCGGCCTTCGACGACCCGGCCGCGCTGATCGCCGAGGTGGAGCGCCACCGGAAGGCGCACGCCGACCGGCTCGACCGCTACCTCGCGGGGGAGCGGCGGGACTTCCCGGATCCCGGCGCGCTCGACACCGGCCAGGAGCTCCAGCACGTGGTGCTGCGCGGCGGCATCGAGTACGAGCGGATGACCCTCGCCTGGCTCGACGACGTCCTCGCCACCCTGCGCCGCCTCGGCGACCCGCACTGACCCGACTTCTCTTCGTCCGAACCCTCTTCCAGGAAGGTGTCCCGCACCATGGCGGACCAGCTGCTGTTCAACCCGCGCACCTACGACCCCGCCCACTTCGACCCCGAGACGCGCCGGCTGCTCCGCGCCACCGTCGACTGGTTCGAGGGGCGGGGCAAGCGGCAGCTCATCGAGGACTACCGGTCCCGGGCCTGGCTCGAGGACTTCCTCGCGTTCTCCGAGAAGGAAGGGCTGTTCGCGACCTTCCTGACCCCGTCCGCCGAGGCGGGCGACAACGGCGACAAGCGCTGGGACACCTCGCGGATCGCCGCCCTCAACGAGATATTCGGCTTCTACGGCCTCGACTACTGGTACGCCTGGCAGGTCACCATCCTCGGCCTCGGGCCGGTCTGGCAGAGCGACAACACCGCGGTCCGAGCCCGCGCCGCGGAGCTCCTCCAGCAGGGCGAGGTGTTCGCGTTCGGCCTGTCCGAGAAGGCGCACGGCGCGGACATCTACAGCACCGACATGGTGCTCACCCCGGACGCCGAGGGCGGGTTCCACGCGACCGGCTCCAAGTACTACATCGGCAACGGCAACGCGGCCGGGCTGGTCTCGGTCTTCGGCCGCCGCTCCGACATCGAGGGCCCCGAGGGCTACGTCTTCTTCGCCGCCGACAGCCGGCACCCCGACTACCACCTGGTCAAGAACGTCGTCGACTCCTCGAAGTACGTCAGCGAGTTCCGGCTGGAGGGGTACCCGGTGCGGGCCGAGGACGTGCTGCACACCGGCCGTGCCGCGTTCGACGCCGCGCTGAACACCGTCAACGTCGGCAAGTTCAACCTCTGCACCGGCGCGGTCGGCATCTGCGAGCACGCGATGTACGAGGCCGTCACCCACGCCCACAACCGGATCCTCTACGGCCGCCGGGTCACCGACTTCGCGCATGTGCGCCGTGAGCTGACCGACGCCTACGCTCGCCTGGTCGGCATGAAGCTGTTCAGCGACCGCGCCGTGGACTACTTCCGCAGCGCCGGTTCCGAGGACCGCCGTTACCTCCTCTTCAACCCGATGACGAAGATGAAGGTGACCACCGAGGGTGAGAAGGTCATCGACCTGCTCTGGGACGTCATCGCGGCCAAGGGCTTCGAGAAGGACACCTACTTCTCGCAGGCGGCCACCGAGATCCGCGGCCTGCCCAAGCTGGAGGGCACGGTCCACGTCAACCTGGCCCTGATCCTGAAGTTCATGGGGAACTACCTCCTCAACCCGGCCGAGTACGCCCCGGTGCCGACCCGGCGCGACGACGCCGACGACACCTTCCTGTTCCGTCAGGGCGCGGCCCGCGGCCTGGGCTCCATCCAGTTCCACGACTGGCGGACCGCCTACGACGCCCACGCGGACCTGCCCAACGTGGCCCGGCTGCGGGAGCAGGCGGACGCGCTGTGCACCCTGGTCACCACCGCCGCGCCGGACGCCGAGCAGGCCAAGGACCTCGATCTGCTGCTCGCGATCGGCCAGCTCTTCGCGCTCGTCGTGCACGGCCAGCTGATCCTGGAGCAGGCCGAGCTCACCGGCCTGGACCGCGACGTCCTGGACGAGCTGTTCGGCATCCTCGTCCGTGACTTCTCGGCGTACGCCGTCGAGCTGCACGGCAAGGACTCGGCGACCGACGCCCAGCAGCAGTGGGCGCTCGGCGCGGTCCGCCGCCCGGTCACCGACACCGAGCGCACCGCTCGCGTCTGGGCGCAGGTCGAGGCGCTGTCCGACGCCTACGAGATGCGGCCATGAGCCGGTGAAGTCCAGCCCTTGAGCCCGTGAAATCGGGCTCGACAGGCGCGCGGGCCGCCCGTCTCGGCCAGGATGGAGCCATGGCGTTCCATGTGGATTCCGAGGCCGGGCGGCTCCGCCGCGTCATCCTGCACCGCCCCGACCTGGAACTGAAGCGGCTCACTCCCAGCAACAAGGACGCGCTGCTCTTCGACGACCTGTTGTGGGTGCGCAGGGCGCGGCAGGAGCACGACGGCTTCGCGGACGTGCTGCGGGATCTGGGCATCGAGGTGCACCTCTTCGGCGATCTGCTCGCCGAGACCCTGGAGGTCCCGGAGGCGCACAGGATGATCCTGGACCGGGTCTTCCAGGAGAAGGAGTACGGCCCGCTCGCCACCGAGCACCTGCGGGCCGCCTTCGACGAACTGCCGATCCCCGACCTGGTGGAGGCGCTCGTCGGCGGCATGACGAAGCGGGAGTTCCTGGAGCGGCACGCCGAGCCGGTCTCCGTCCGCTTCCACGTCATGGACCTGGACGACTTCCTTCTCGCCCCGCTCCCCAACCACCTCTTCACCCGCGACACCTCGGCCTGGGTCTACGACGGTGTCTCGATCAATGCGATGCGCTGGCCCGCGCGGCAGCGCGAGACGATGCACTTCGAGGCGATCTACCGGCACCACCCGCTGTTCACCCAGTCCGGCGCCTTCCATGTCTGGTCCGAGGGGCAGAGCGCCTACCCGTCGACCATCGAGGGCGGCGACGTGCTCGTCATCGGCAACGGGGCGGTGCTGATCGGCATGAGCGAGCGGACCACCCCGCAGGCGGTGGAGATGCTGGCCCGCGGTCTGTTCGCGGCGGGCTCGGCCACGACCATCGTGGCGCTCGACATGCCCAAGGCGCGCGCCTTCATGCACCTGGACACGGTGATGACGATGGTCGACGGGGACACCTTCACCCAGTACGCGGGGCTGGGCGAGCTCCGCTCGTACACCATCGAGCCGGGCTCCGGGGAGCGGGAGCTCAAGGTCACCGACCATCCGCCGGAGCACATGCACCGGGCGATCGCCGCCGCGCTCGGTCTGGACGGCATCCGGGTGCTCACCGCCACCCAGGACGTGCACTCGGCGGAGCGGGAGCAGTGGGACGACGGCTGCAACGTGCTCGCCGTGGAGCCGGGCGTGGTGGTCGCCTACGAGCGGAACGCCACCACCAACACCTTCCTCCGCAAGCGAGGCGTCGAGGTCATCACCATCCCCGGGAGCGAGCTGGGCCGGGGCCGGGGCGGGCCGCGCTGCATGAGCTGCCCGGTCGAGCGGGACCCTGTGTAGGGCCGGGACCTCTGTGGCGCCGGGACCCCGGGGAGTACCGGTACCCCGGGGGCGCGGAGGATGGGGTTCCGCGGGCAGGCCGTGCACACCGGGCCCGCATGGAGGCCCGTATAGAGATGCGGGGTGTCGTATATACTTCCAGTATTCGATCCCCTGATCCGTCACCGACCGATCCGTGACCGAGGAGCCCCACCATGGCGACAGACCTCTCGGGCCGCCACTTCCTCAAGGAGCTGGACTTCACCGCCGAGGAGTTCCGGCACCTCGTCGAGCTCGCGGCCCGGCTGAAGGCCGCCAAGCGGGCGGGGACCGAGGAGCCGCGGCTGCGCGGCCGGAACATCGCCCTGATCTTCGAGAAGACCTCCACCCGGACCCGCTGCGCCTTCGAGGTCGCGGCGGCCGACCAGGGCGCCTCCACCACGTATCTCGACCCGTCGGGATCGCAGATCGGGCACAAGGAGTCGGTGCGGGACACCGCCCGGGTGCTGGGCCGGATGTTCGACGGCATCGAGTACCGCGGGCACGGCCAGGAGGTCGTCGAGGAGCTGGCCGCGGCGGCCGGTGTGCCGGTCTTCAACGGTCTGACGGACGAGTGGCACCCCACCCAGATGCTGGCCGACGTGCTCACCATGACCGAGCACAGCGACCGGCCCCTGGCGGAGACCGCCTTCGCCTACCTCGGCGACGCCCGCTACAACATGGGCAACTCCTACCTCGTCACCGGCGCGCTGCTCGGCATGGACGTGCGGATCGTCGCACCGAAGTCGCTCTGGCCCGCAGGCGACGTGATCGCCCGCGCCCGTGCGCTGGCGGCGGACAGTGGCGCCCGGGTGACCCTCACCGAGGACGTGGCCGAGGGCGTGCGGGGCGCGGACTTCGTCACCACCGACGTCTGGGTGTCCATGGGGGAGCCCAAGGAGGTCTGGGACGAGCGGATCGCCCTGCTCACCCCGTACGCCGTGACCATGGACGTGCTGCGGGCCACCGGCCGGCCCGACGTGAAGTTCCTGCACTGCCTGCCGGCCTTCCACGACCTGGGCACCGCGGTCGGCCGGGAGATATACGAGCGGCACGGGCTGACCTCGCTGGAGGTCACGGACGAGGTGTTCGAATCGGAGCACTCCGTCGTCTTCGACGAGGCGGAGAACCGGATGCACACCATCAAGGCCGTCCTCGTCGCCACCCTCGCCGGGCCGGAGTAGCGGGCGGGGGAGAGCGCAGGCCCGGGGCGGCGAGGCGCCGCCGCCGTGGGTCAGCGCGGCTCGCCCGGCGGGTGCAGCGTGAACCAGACCGCCTTCCCTCGCGGGGTCGCGCGGTAGCCCGCGCGCGAGCTGAGCGCGCGGATCAGCACCAGGCCGCGCCCCCGCTCCTCCAGGGCGTGTGGATCCGACTCCGGGTTCTTCAGGTCCCCGGGCGGGGCCGGGTTGCGGTCGTGCACCTCGATCCGGCAGCCCCCGGTCAGCAGCTCCACCACCAGGACGACCGACTGGTCGCCGGGGGTGTGCTGGATGGCGTTGGTCACCAGTTCGGCCGTGAGGAGTTCCGCGGTGTCGCGGTCGGCCGGTTCGTCCAGCTCCGCCAGGGCGTCACGGACCAGGGATCGGGCCATCGGCACGGCCGCGGCGGTGTGGGGCAGCTCGAACTGCCAGAAGGTCGGGGAGTCGGCGTCAGGCACGAAGGATTCCGGTCGGTCGGGGGGATGGGGATCTCTGCGACGTTCCACCGTAGGAACGGGCGCCCGTGGTCCGGCAGGGGTCGCCGGACCGCCCTCCATGGGACCGAGGTCCCGAATCGGACGGGCCTTCCGCCCCCGCGGCGGCTGCGGTCGGCCATCGCCCAGGCGCTCTGCTCCGCCCAGCGGTGGCCCCGGTGCTCCGGAGCCGGGGACCGGTCCGCCCGGCGCCACCGGCTGTCTTATGTCGTACTCATGACGACAGTCACGCATCGGTGATAGCTTCGCAGGGCAGGTACCAGCCGCCCGGCTGAAGGAGGCCGTACTCCATGAGTCCGTTCACCGGTTCCGCCCGGACGACCGAGGAGTGGCGGCATCTCCGCCTCACCCGGGACGGCGGCGTCGCCACGGTCACCCTGGCCCGCCCCGAGAAGCTCAACGCGCTGACCTTCGGCGCCTACGCCGACCTGCGCGACCTGATCGCGGAACTCGCCCGCGACGGCTCCGTACGGGCCCTGGTGCTCGGCGGCGAGGGGCGCGGATTCTGCTCCGGCGGCGACGTCGACGAGATCATCGGCGCCACCCTCGCCATGGACACCGGCGAGCTGCTGGACTTCAACCGGATGACCGGCCAGGTCGTCCGCGCGCTGCGCGAGTGCCCCTTCCCGGTGATCGCCGCGGTGCACGGCGTCGCCGCGGGCGCGGGAGCGGTCCTCGCGCTGGCGGCCGACTTCCGGGTCGCCGACCCGTCGGCCCGCTTCGCGTTCCTCTTCACCAAGGTGGGGCTCTCCGGCGGGGACATGGGCGCGGCCTATCTGCTGCCCCGCGTCGTCGGCCTCGGACACGCCACCCGGCTGCTGATGCTCGGCGAACCGGTGCGTGCCCCGGAGGCCGAGCGCATCGGCCTGATCAGCACCCTCGCCGAGGAGGGCCGGGCGGGAGCGGAAGCCGCCGCGCTGGCCCGCCGGCTCGCCGAGGGGCCGGCCCTCGCCCACGCCCAGACCAAGGCGCTGCTCACCGCCGAGCTCGACATGCCGCTCGCCGCCGCCGTGGAGATGGACGCGGCCACCCAGGCGCTGCTGATGAACAGTGCCGACTACGCCGAGTTCCACGCCGCCTTCAGCGAGAAGCGGCAGCCGAAGTGGCAGGGCAGGTAGCCGTGCCGGGGCGGAGCGCCGCGGCCGGGCCGCTGCGGGTCGCGGTCATCGGCGGCGGGCCCGGCGGCCTCTACGCGGCGGCACTGCTGAAACGCCTCGACCCGGCCCGGGAGATCACCGTCTGGGAGCGCAACGCCCCCGACGACACCTTCGGCTTCGGCGTCGTCCTCTCCGACGAGACCCTCGGCGGTATCGAACACGCCGACCCCCAGGTCTTCCAGGAGCTGCGGAAGGCATTCGTCCGCTGGGACGACATCGACGTCGTCCACCGCGGCCGCACCCTCACCTCCGGCGGTCACGGCTTCGCGGCCCTCGGCCGCCGCACCCTCCTCGCCGTGCTGCACACGCGCTGCCGGGAGCTCGGCGTCCGGCTCCGCTTTTCCGCCGAGGCGCCGCCGCACGCCGAACTCGTCCGCGACCACGACCTGGTGATCGCCGCGGACGGCGTGCACAGCGTCACCCGGGACGCCCTGGCCGACGCCTTCCGGCCACGGATCGTCCGGCACCGCTGCCGCTACATCTGGCTCGCCGCCGACTTCGCCTTCGACGCCTTCCGCTTCGAGATCGCGGAGACCGAGCACGGGGTGATGCAGCTCCACGGCTACCCCTACGCCCGCCCCCCGTCGAAGCAGTCCGGGCTGCGGCCGCCCGTTGCGTCACCTGGCCACCACCCCTCACCGAATGCGCAGCCCCCGGACGCACCCCCCGCCCCCTCGGAGCCCGCGGCCGGCGCACCCGGTGCCAGCACGGTCATCATCGAGATGCGCGAGGAGGTCTGGCGCCGTGCGGGTCTGGACCGGTGCGGGGAGGCGGAGTCCGCCGAGCGCTGCGCGAAGATCTTCTCCGACGCGCTCGGCGGCCGCGGACTGCGCGGCAACCGCTCCACCTGGATCTCCTTCGCCACCGTCACCAACGAGCGCTGGAGCCACGGCCGTACGGTCCTGCTCGGCGACGCCGCCCACACCGCGCACTTCTCCATCGGCTCCGGCACCAAGCTCGCCGTCGAGGACGCCCTCGCGCTCGCCGCCTGCCTCCGGGAGCACCCCGCGCTGCCCGACGCGCTCGCCGCCTACGAGGCCGAGCGCCGCCCCGTCGTGGAGTCCACGCAGCGGGCGGCCCGCGCCAGTCTGGAGTGGTTCGAGGAACTGGACACCGTACTAGGCCAGCCGCCCCGGCAGTTCGCCTTCAACCTGCTCACCCGCAGCCGCCGCATCACCCATGACAATCTGCGGCTGCGCGACCCGGAGTTCGTCACCGCGGTCGAACGCGACGTGCTGCCGGACACCGCGCCCGGCGACGCCGGAGCGTCCGCCACCCCGCCGATGTTCACCCCGTTCCGGCTGCGCGGACTCACCCTGCGCAACCGGGTCGTGGTGTCCCCGATGGACATGTACTCCACCGAGGACGGCACCCCCGGCGACTTCCACCTGATGCACCTGGGCTCCCGCGCCCTGGGCGGCGCCGGGCTGGTGATGACCGAGATGGTCTGCGTCGCCCCGGAGGGCCGGATCACCCCCGGGTGCGCCGGGCTCTGGACCGCCGGGCACGAGGCGGCGTGGCAGCGCATCACCGACTTCGTCCACCGGCAGTCACCCGGCGCGGCGGTCGGGGTGCAGCTCGGCCACGCGGGGCGCAAGGGCTCCACCCGGCTGATGTGGGAGGGCATCGACCAGCCGCTGCCGCACGGCAACTGGCCCCTGGTCGCGGCCTCCCCGCTGCCGTACCGGGACGGCGTGAACCAGGTGCCCCGGGAACTCGACGCCGCCGGACTGGCCGGGATCCGCGAGCAGTTCACCGACGCGGCCCGGCGCGCCGCCCGCGCCGGCTTCGACCTCCTCGAACTGCACTGCGCCCACGGCTATCTGCTCTCCGGCTTCCTGTCGCCGCTCACCAACCGGCGCACCGACGGTTACGGGGGCGACCTGGCGGGACGGCTGCGCTATCCCCTGGAAGTCTTCGACGCGGTACGGGAGGTGTGGCCGGACGACCGCCCGATGACCGTGCGGATCTCCGCCACCGACTGGGCCGAGGGCGGCACCACCGCGGAGGATGCCGTGGAGATCGCCCGCGCCTTCCACGCGCACGGCGCCGACGCACTCGACGTCTCCACCGGCCAGGTCGTCCCCGACGAGCGCCCGGAGTACGGCCGCTCCTACCAGACCCCCTACGCCGACCGGATCCGCAACACCCTCGGCGTGCCGGTCATAGCGGTCGGCGCCATCTCCTCCTGGGACGACGTCAACTCCCTGGTGCTCGCGGGCCGCGCCGACCTGTGCGCGCTGGCCCGGCCGCACCTCTACGACCCGCACTGGACGCTGCACGCCGCCGCGGACCAGGGCTACAGCGGCCCCGGAGCGCCCTGGCCGCTGCCCTACGCCGCGGGCAGCCGCACACCCCCGACCGGCCGGACCGACGCCCCGAAGCCACGCCTGACACTGGACGCCCCGACGGCCGGCTGACGGCTGACGGGGGGCGGGATGACGGGGGAACGCACCCGGTCCCGCATGAGCACCGTCGCGCGCCCCGGCCCGGGCCCGCACGAGCACTGTCGGGTCCGGCGGGCCCCGCCGGTCAGCCCGCCGCCAGCACTTCGCGCACATGGCCGGCCGCCGCCTCGCGCAGCCGGGTGTGGAGGGCCGCGAACACCTCGGCGCTCCGGCCGCCCGGCCAGTCCGCCGGCAGCAGTGCCGCCGGCAGGCCCGGGTCGGCGTACGGCACCCGCCGCCAGGAGTCCAGCGCCAGGAGGTGGTCCCGGTAGGCCTCGGCCGGGTCGCCGGCGGCCGGTCCGGACCAGCGCCGCAGCACCGGCTCGTGGGTCCGGAGGAAGTCCCGGTGGAGCTCCGCCGTGGCGGCCAGGTCCCACCACCGCGCCACCGAGCGCGCGGTCGGCTCGAACCCCGTGTGCGCCCCGGTGAACAGGTCGACGTACGAGGCGAGTTCCAGGCGCTCCAGCGTGTGCCGGGCCTCCTCCAGCAGGTGCGCGGGGGCGATCCACACCCCGGGGGCGGCCGTGCCGAAGCCCAGCCGCGCCAGCCGGGAGCGCAGCAGATGGCGCTTGTGGCGCTCCTGCTCGGGCACGGAGAAGACGGCCAGCACCCAGCCGTCGTCGAGGCGGGCGGGCGGCCGGTCGTAGATGCGCCGGTCGCCGTCGTCGAGGAGTTGCCGGGCGTCGTCGGAGAGCACATAGCCGGCCGCGCCGCTCTCCGCCCGGGCCGGCCGCAGCAGCCCGCGGCGCTTCAGCCGGGAGACCGCCGAGCGCACCGAGGGCGGGTCCACGTCCACCGCGCCCAGCAGCCGGATCAGCGCCGCGATCGGCACCGGGCGCCCGCCGCCGGGACCGCTCCCGCGCCCGTGCGCGCCGTAGAAGGTGACGATCAGGGACCGCGGTGTGTGCTGCTCTGCCACGGGGTCACTCTAGATCGCCGCCGCCGTCCCGGGGGTGCTGCCGTCCGCGCCCCTGCTGCCGTCGGCGCTCCCGTCCGGAGCGTCCGCGCCCCTGTCCCCGTCTCCCTGCCCGCGCGGAGAGTCCGCTGCCTCTGCGTCCCCGCGCCCGCCCGAAGCGTCCGCAGCCTGTTCGTCCCCGCGTCCGCTCGGAGTGCCGTCCGCCCCGCCGTCCCCGCTCCCGGCCGGTTCGCCGGGCGGCGCTTCGGTCCCGCCCGGGCCGCGGAGCCGGAACCGTTGCAGCTTCCCGGTGGGCGTCCGGGGCAGCGCGTCCAGGAAGACGATCTCCCGGGGGCATTTGTAGGGCGCTATCTCGGACTTCACGAACTGCCGCAGGGCCTCGCTCGCGGCCGCGTCCCGGCGCGCCCCGTCCCGCAGCACGGTGTACGCCACCACCACCTGCCCCCGGCGCTCGTCGGGGCGCCCCACCACCGCGGCCTCCAGGACGTCGGGGTGGCGCAGCAGGGCGTCCTCGACCTCGGGGCCCGCTATGTTGTAGCCGGCCGAAATGATCATGTCGTCGGCGCGGGCCACGTAGCGGAACCAGCCGTCGGGCTCCCGGACATAGGTGTCACCGGTGATGTTCCAGCCGCCGCGGACGTAACTGCGCTGCCGCTCGTCCGCGAGATAGCGGCAGCCGGTGGGCCCGCGCACGGCCAGCAGCCCCGGTTCGCCGTCCGGTACCGGCCACCCGTCCGGCCCGATCACGCGCGCCTCGAAGCCCGGAACCGGAATCCCGGTGGTGCCGGGCCGGATCGCCTCGTCGGCGGCGGAGATGAAGATGTGCAGCAGTTCGGTGGCCCCGATGCCGTTGATGATGCGCAGCCCGGTCCGGCGCCGCCAGGCGTTCCAGATGGCTCCGGGCAGGTTCTCCCCGGCCGAGACGCAGCGGCGCAGCGAGCTCACGTCGAGCCCCGGCCGTGCGTCGAGTTCCTCCAGCATCACCCGGTACGCGGTCGGCGCGGTGAACAGCACGGACACCCGGTGCCGTCCGATCGCGGGCAGCAACTGCCGCGGCCCGGCCTGTTCCAGCAGCAGGGCGCAGGCGCCTGCGCGCAGCGGAAAGACGACCAGCCCGCCGAGGCCGAAGGTGAAGGCGAGCGGCGGGCTGCCCGCGAACAGGTCGTCGGGCCGCGGGCGCAGCACGTGCTCCGAGAAGGTGTCGGCGATGGCCAGCACATCGCGGTGGAAGTGCAGGCACCCCTTGGGGCGGCCGGTGGTGCCGGAGGTGAACGCGATCAGGGCCACGTCGTCCGCGGAGGTCGCGACAGCCCGGTAGCCGGTGGGCGCGGCGGCGGCGCGGGTCCCCAGGTCATCGGGGCCGTCGCCGCCGTAGGTGGTGATCCGCAGGTCCGGCACCTCGGCCTTCGCGAGGTCGTCCACGGAGCGGATGTCGCACAGGGCGTGCCGGATCCGCGCCGTCGCGCAGATGCCCGCCAGCTCCAGGGGGCGCTGCGCGGCGAGCACGGTCACGGCCACGGCTCCCGCCTTCATCACCGCGAGCCAGCAGGCCGCCAGCCAGGGGGTGGTGGGGCCGCGCAGCAGCACCCGGTTCCCGGGCACCACGCCCAGTTCGGCCGTCAGGACGTGCGCGATCCGGTCGGTGCGCTCCTGCAACGCGCCGTAGGACCAGACCTCGCCCGTGCCGTCGACGAAGGCGGGGCGGTCCGGACCGAACCGCTCGACGGTGCGGTCCAGCAGCTCCGTACCGCAGTTGAGCCGGTCGGGGTAGCACAGCCCGGGCAGGCCGAACGACAGCTCCGGCCACTGGTCGGGCGGCGGCAGGTGGTCGCGGGTGAACGTGTCCACGTGGGCCGATGGCTTGAGCTCCATGGCGGTGCGCCCCCTTGCGCCGGTCCGGGAATCGGGGTGGTTCCGGCCGTGCGGTTGCTGAACGAGCGTAACGTGATAGTGACGACAGTCAACGGTCCGCGATAAGAGAGGGGCTGTCCGTGCCCGCATTCGCGCTGGAACCGGAGCAGGAGAAGTGGTGCGACCAGGTACGGGAGCTCGCCGCCGGGCGATTGCACGCCCTGGCGGCCGAGGGCGAACCGGGCCTGATCAACCGGCCGTTGGTCACCGCCCTCGGTGACGCGGGGCTGCTCGGCCGGGTCTTCCCGGCGGCGGGGGAGGCCGGGGTGTCCGCCCTCGACCTCTGTCTGCTCCGGGAGTCCCTGGCCCGGGAGTGCACCGAGGCGGAGACCGCGCTCGCGCTCCAGGGCCTCGGCGCCTACCCCGTGGTCCAGTCCGGCACCCCGGCGCAGCGGGCGGAGTGGCTTCCGGAGGTGGTGGCGGGCCGGGCGGTGCCCGCGTTCGCGCTCAGCGAGCCGGACGCGGGCTCGGACGCGGCCGCCCTGGCGCTGAGCGCCGAGGCCGACGGGCCGGGGCGCTGGCGGCTCAGCGGGGAGAAGTGCTGGATCTCCAACGCCCCGCACGCCGACTTCTATGCGGTGTTCGCCCGCACCGGGGAGGCCCGCGGCGCCCGCGGCATCACGGCGTTCCTCGTTCCCGCCGGGCGGCCGGGGTTGTCCGGCGAACCGCTCGCCCTGCTCAGCCCGCACCCCATCGGCACCGTCGTGTTCGACGGGGTGCCCGTCACCGCGGACGATCTGCTGGGCGAGCCCGGCGCGGGCTTCGGGGTCGCCATGCGCACGCTCAACCTCTTCCGGCCGAGCGTCGGCGCGTTCGCGGTGGGCATGGCGCAGGCGGCACTCGACGCCGCCCTGGCGCACGCCGCCCGGCGCACCGCTTTCGGCGGCCCCCTCAAGGACCTCCAGTCGGTCTCCCACCAGCTGGCCGAGATGGCCACCCGCACCGAGGCCGCCCGGCTGCTGGTGCACGCCGCCGCGGCGGCGTACGACCGGGGCGCCCCGGACATCGCCAAACGGGCCGCCATGGCGAAGCTGCTGGCCACCGAGACCGCCCAGTACGTCGTGGACGCCGCCGTCCAGATCCACGGCGCCCGCGCCCTGCAACAGGGCCACCTCCTGGAACACCTCTACCGCGAGGTCCGCGCACCGCGGATCTACGAGGGGGCCACCGAGGTCCAGCGCACCATCGTCGCGAAGGAGTTGTACCGATGAGCGAGTCGCAACGGGCCGCGAACGAGACGTCCGGTGAGGAGCGTGCCGACGGCGCGAAGAGCATCGGCGGCGCGGAGAGTACGGATGGCGTCGGCGCCCCGGCCGGCCTCCGGCGGATCAACCCGCCGGAGCTCTCGCCCCCCACGGGCTTCAGCCACGCCGTGACGGCCACCGGCGGGCGGCTGGTCCTGCTGGCCGGGCAGACCGCCCTGGACGGGAGCGGCGCCGTGGCCGGCGACACGCTCCCCGCCCAGTTCGAGACGGCGCTGTCCAACCTCCTCACCGCCCTGCGCGCGGCGGGCGGCGGCCCGGAGCACCTGGCCCGGGTCACGGTCTACGCCACGGACGTCGCCGACTACCGCGCCCACGCCCCCGAACTCGGCAGGATCTGGCGCAGGCTGGCGGGCCGCGACTACCCGGCCATGGCGGTGATCGGCGCGGTCCGGCTCTGGGACGAGCAGGCGATGGTGGAACTGGACGGGATCGCGGTGGTTTGAGGGGTGCCCGGGCCGCCCGCTCCACAGGGAGCGGGCGGCCTCGGATGCCGGCGGCGGGAGGTGCGCCCGCCCGCTCACTTGTCCGTGACCGTCACCCGCCGGTCGTTGCGCAGTTCGCTGAAGAGCTGGTTCGCCTTGGCCTCGTCCCACTCCACGGCGCTGCCCTTGGAGGTGCGCAGGTTCGTGTTGGAGACCGGGACGTTGATCTTCGTGCCCTGGCCGCCCGAGACGCTCTTCAGGCCCTTGAAGATGGCCGTGAGGTTCCACAGCCGGGTGTCCTTGTCCACGATGAGCGTGCCGAGCCCGGCGTCCATCGCGCCGTAGAGCTTGGGCGGGTCGAGCATGGTGTCCGTGTTGCCGGCCTTCTTGGCCAGCGCGGCCAGGAACTTCTGCTGGTTCTTGGCCCGGCCCAGGTCGCCCTCGGCCTCCTGGTGGCGCTGGCGCACGAAGGCGAGCGCCTCGGTGCCGTGCAGGGTCTGGCAGCCCTTCTTCAGGTCCGCGCCGGACTTCTCGTCCTTGATGGCCCGGTCGAGGCAGACGTCCACGCCGCCGACCGCGTCGACGATGTTCACGAAGCCCGCGAACCCGATTTCCGCGTAGTGGTCGATCCGCAGCCCGGTGTTGTTCTCGATGGTCCGGACCAGCAGTTCGGGGCCGCCCAGCGAGAACGCGGCGTTGAGCTTGTTCTTCGCCGGGCGGAGGTGCTTGCCGGTCTCGGGCCGGACGAACCCCGGCAGGGTCACCCAGGAGTCACGCGGCAGGCTGACCATCGTGGTCCTGCCCTTGGGGCTGGTGTGCAGCACCATCATCGAGTCGGTGCGGCGGCCCTCACCCGTGCCGGTGTGCAGGTCCTTCTTGGCCTGCGCGGTGAGCCCGTCCCGGCTGTCGGAGCCCACGATGAGGTAGTTGGTGCCCTTGCCCGCCGCGGGCCGGCTGCCGTACTTGTCCAGGTCGACGTCGTGGTTGAGCTTCCCCTCGCCCCAGGCGTACGCGCCGCCCGGGCTCACGAGCAGCGCCGCGGCCAGGATCAGCAGCGTCCGCTTCCTGCGGCGGGGCCGCTTCGCGCCGGACCCGGCGGTACGGCGCCCCTCCGGCCCGTCCCCGTCCCCGGCGCCCCGGTCGCCGCCGAACCGGGCCGGCGGGGTGCGCCGGCCCGCCGCGCGCGGCAGTTCGTCCTGAGTCGGCAGCAGGGGCGCTCCGCCCACCGTCGGCAGCGTCGACGTCTCCTGGGCGTGCAGCGGGTCCTGCTGCGGCGCGAGAGGGTCCTGCTGGGGGGCGGGCAGCAGGGGGTCTCCCTGGGACGGCGGCAGGGGGCCGCCCTGAGCGTGCGGCAGGTCGTCCCCGGGCATCGGCACGGGGTGGTTCCCGTACGCCGCCGCCGGCGTCACCTGCCCCGGCGGCAGCGGGTCCCCGGGCGCCCCCGGGTGCGGCGCGGCGCCGTAGCCGGGCGCCGTGCCGTAATCGGGCCCTGTGGCGTAGTCGGGCCCTGTGGTGTAGTCGGGCCCTGTGCGGTAGTCGGGCACGGACCCGTAGTCGGGCGCCGGAGCGTAACCGGGCGCGCCGTAATCGGGCCCCATGCCGTAATCGGGCGCCGCGCCGTAGTGGGGCCCCGTGCCGTAATCCGGCACCGCGCCGTATTCCGGCGCGTAGCCGTCCTGTCGCCACAGCTGCCCCGTGACATGCGCCGGCTCCGTAAAACCGCCGCTTCGGGTCTCGTCGGTCCAGTTGTCCGGCCAGTCGTTCATGACGTGAAAGTCTGCACGGTTACCGGGCGTCCTCGCCAAGCGGTTCGGATAACCGACCGAAAGAAGGGGAATTGTGCCGCCCGGCAGAACAAGACGAATCGCCAGTATCCCCGGACGCTGCGCAGAAGGTGAATTCCCGCAGGACAAGCACTTTTCACCGTCGACGGTATCCCGGGCGGGGTGGGCCGCCCGGGTGGTTCCCGGTGGAGGGCGTACGAAAACCCGGGCCGGGGGAGGAACCCCCGGCCCGGGCGGACGGTCGTTGCGGATGCGGTCCCGGCGAAACGGAACCACTCGTTCATTTCAACTGCACCGGCTTGCGCGCGGGTTCGCTGAGCACCTGCTGGCCCGCTGTTCCGGAACGCTGCATCCGATGCCACTTCAGCCGGCTGCCGAGCAGCGCGGTGACCACGGACTGGATCGTCACCAGGTACATCAGCTGCCGGTAGACGAACAGCTGCAGCGGCATCACCCAGAGCGTCCGCAGCCGTTCGCCGTCCAGCTTCAGCGCATAGCCGGCCCCGAGCATCTGGACGCTGAGGAAGCCGACCCAGATGAGGATCGACTGGGCCGAGTTCAGGAACAGCCCGCCGTACAGCGCGAAGACGTCCACGATCGGCGCGAACAGCGGCAGCAGGATCTGGAAGAACGCGAGATAGACCAGTCCGCGGCGGCCGAAGCGCCCCGGCGGGCCCAGCTCGACCACGGCCCGGCGGTGCTTCCACATCGCCTGCAGGGTGCCGTAGCACCAGCGGTACCGCTGCCGCCACAGCTGGCCGAGCTTGCTGGGCACCTCGGTCCAGGCGATGGCCGACTCCTCGTAGACCACCCGCCAGCCCGCGCGCCACAGCGCCATCGTCAGGTCGGTGTCCTCGGCCAGGGTGTCCTCGCTGACCCCGCCGACGCCCATCAGCGCGTCCCGGCGGAAGGCGCCGATGGCCCCCGGGACCGTCGGCATGCACTCCAGCATCTCGAACATCCGGCGGTCGAGGTTGAAGCCGAAGCAGTACTCCAGGTGCTGCCACTTGCCGAGCAGCCGGCTCCGGTTGCCGACCCGGGTGTTGCCGCTGACCGCGCCGACGGCCGCGTGGGCGAGCGGCTGGATGAGCCGGTGGATGGCGTCCGGCTCGAAGACCGTGTCGGCGTCCACCATGACCACGATGTTGTGCCGGGTGTGGGCCAGACCGGTGTTGAGCGCCGCGGCCTTGCCCGCGTTGGGCTGGCGGATCACCATCACCCGGTTGTCGGGAATGCTGCGGGCGATTTCCGCGGTCCGGTCCGAGGAGCCGTCGTCGATCACGAGGATCTGCAGCTGCTGGTGGGTGGAGTCCAGCAGGGACAGTACCGTCGCCTCGATCCCCGCCTCCTCGTTGTAGGCGGGCACCAGGACCGTCACCGGCTCGTTGACCTCCCGCAGCCAGGGCGCCCCGGGGCGGGCCCGGCCGATCCGCCGGACGTGGGCGCGGGCGAGGAGCAGCAGCAGGCCCAGCCGCAGCAGGGCCAGCGAGCCGCCGATGAGGAGGATCCAGCTCATGGCCCGGACGAAGGCGTGCCCCACGGTCTGCACCAGGAGCAGGGCCTTGCCCTCCCAGCGGCTCATGGTGGTCACCGGCTCGTTGGCGGTGGGGGAGCCGAGCCCCGCCGACACCGTGGTGAACTTCTTCGCGCGGGGGTCGCGGAGGAGCTTCTTCGTCTGCGAGTACGCGGTGTCGTTCTGGCTGAACTGCCGGACCAGGCCCTGCTGCGGCTTCCTGAGCGGCCCGTCGGCCGCGACCAGGACGTACCCCTCGGCGGCGGCCCGCCGCGCGGCCGTCCACTCGCCGCCGCACATGGTCTCCACCTGCGAGGTGAGCGGCAGCCGCACCATCTTGGTGTCGATCCCCGCGGAGCCCGCCAGCGCCGTCTGGGTGAGCGACAGCTCCAGCCGGGTGCGGGCGGCGCCCGCCTGGCCGAGGTCGGAGCCCGTGTAGGTGTTGGAGCCGATCTCGTGACCCTCCGCCAGGATCCGCCGCACCAGCGCCGGTTCCCGGGCCGCCTCGGCGCCGGAGAGGAAGAAGGTGGCGTGCGCCTTGTGGGCCCGCAGCAGCGCGAGCAGGCGTGGGGTCCACACCGGATCGGGGCCGCCGTCGTAGGTGAGCGCGACGGTGCCGGCGGGCATCGCCGTGGTCTGGATCCGGTCGCCCATGATGCTGAGCACCGGATCGCCGGTGTCCGCGGCTTTCGGTACGGGAGTGGTGCAGGGCTTCCGCGTCTGGACGGCCGCCACTTCGTGGGTGGTCCAGCCTTCGAAGATCAGAGCGGTGGCGACCGCGGAGATGACGATGATCATCAGCAGCCAGTGCGCGCGTGGGTCACGACGCTGCGCGTGCCGGGGACTCAAGGGACTGTGCCTCCCTGGGCCGGTGGGGGGACGGGCCAGGGCAGCTAGGGCTGCCGTGGCGGGGGTTTGCGTGCTGCCGGGACCTTGGTGGGGGTGGTCCGGTACGACACCACGTCAGCCTGTGGTGCGGCGCCACGCACCGTGGAGGCGGGAGCCGGGGGCTTGAACGTCCTGGGCGACTGCGGATCCGGCTGCAGCACGCCGAAGAGCGTGGCGATCATCAGCAGGAGATATCCGGCGCAGGCGCAGCCGACCGCGACGGCGGTCAGCCACAGGAGCCGTCTGCGGAGTCCCGAGGCACCGACGAACACCTGCGCCTGCTGGCTGCTGCTGTCTCCTTGCCGCTCGCTGCGGTTCCGGCCCCTTTTTCCCATGGCGGGCGAGTCTAACCAGCCTCGAACAGTCGTGTGTCTGGATCGCCAACCTCGTCCGGCCGTTCGGCCCACTGCCACTTGACCTGGGCGTTTCATCTGTGATTAGGCCTGTGCACGACAAGATCCCCTTCTGAACTGGGACGATGAGAAGACGGGGGTTTCGTTCCGCACCTGACCCGGTGGTCAGGAAGGCCGGGAGGGTCGCCGGACACCCATGGCGTAGATCACTTCTCCGCCGACCCGACCTGCACCGGAACGTGCTCCGGAACACAGAGTTGTCACGACATGGCCGCCGGGTGGCCGGTCGCTGAACTCCCGCCCGAATTCGGTGGAAAGCTGTCGCCGTCACCCCTTCGGTCGTGATGGTGAGGCCGGGGGATTCCATCAGGAAAAGGCCGGGTGTCGCCTTTCCCATGACAATGCCGCCTTGCCCCGCCAAGGGGGTTGACTGGTGATTCCGGAATCCGCGCCGGAATCGGGGTGATGTGCGGAAATACCGGCCGCATGCGGCTTATCGTGGGGCCGGTGTCGAACCTCCGCCGGACCGCTGCTGGGCGGGCTGCTCGTCTCCACGGTGGGCTGGCGCTGGGTGTTCTTCATCAACCTGCCCGTCGGTGTCGTCTGCCTGCTGCTGACCCTCCGTCACCTCGGCCGTTCGCCCCGGCGCGCCGGCCGGCCGGTGGACTGGCCGGCGCAGTGCGCGGTCGTCGCCGCGGTGGCCCTGCTCACCGCCGCGCTCAACGAGGCCGGGCGGCGCGGCTGGACCGATCCGGCGGTCCTCGGCGCGCTGGGCCTGGCCGTGGCGGCCGCCGCGGCGTTCGCGGTGCGGGAGCGGCTGGCCCGCTCTCCCGTCCTCCCGCCGGGCCTGCTGCGCTCGCGCGCGATGAGCGGCGGGGCCGTCATCGGGCTGCTGTTCAACTTCGGCTTCTACGGCATGGTGTTCACCGCCAGCCTCGACTTCCAGCACCAGCGCGGCTACAGCGCCCTGGGCGCCGGGGCGGCGCTGTTCCCCGCGGTGGCGATGACCATGTTCGCCTCCGTCCTGTCCGGCCGGCTGAGCCGCCGCACCGGGGACCGCCCGCTGGTGGTCTCCGGCATGCTGCTGGCCGCCCTCGGACTGGCCGGCTGGGCCGCTGCCGGAGCCGACCCCGGCTATCCGCTGCTGGTGGCTCCGATGATGGCCGTGGGGTTCGGCACCTCCTTCGCCCTCACCGGCTCGACCTCCACCGTGATGGGGGCGGCACCCGCCGGATACGCGGGCAGCGCCGCCGCCCTGTTCAACACCGCCCGCCAGATCGGCAGCGCCACCGGCGTCGCCCTCGGCGGCACCTTCCTCGCCACGGCCGCCGACTACGCCGCCGGGCTGCGGGTGAGCGTGGCCGTCGGGGCCCTCGCCTATCTGACCGCCGCGGCGCTCGCCCGGCGGTGCGTGCCGCCGAAGCCGAAGGGTGCGTGAACGGTGAACGCCTGGCGGTGCGTGCCGCCGAAGCCGGGGGAGGCGTGAACGGTGAACGCCGACCGGGCCACCGGCCGTATCACCGGGGGAGGCCCCGTACCACCGGATGCACGGGCCCCGACGCCCCTGACGGACACGCCCCGCGCCCCGGTCAGACGGACTTGGTGACCCGGAGGATCTGCCAGATCGCGGGAAGACCGGCCCGGCCGTGGAAGGCCAGGTACTCCGGGAGGACGAGGTCGGGCCCCCACTTCTCCTTGTAGGCCAGCTGACTGGCGGCGGGGTAGACCTTGTCGCCGCGCTCGGCCATCAGGCGCATGAAGCGGGTGGTCATACGGCTGGCCCCGGGCACCTCGTGCTCGGGGGAGAGGCCGACGAACGGCGTGAAGCCGAAGTGCAGCCACTCGGCGCCCTCGCCGCGGAAGGTCTCCATGGCGTGCAGGTTGATGGCCTCCATCACACCGGGCGGGGCGGTCGCCCGGCGGCGGCTGAGGTCGTGCAGCCAGCCGGGCCGCGAACCGTGGGCGGGGGCGTAGGAGATGTAGCCGATCGGGGCGCCGTCCAGCCGGCCGAGCAGCAGCCTCCGGTGCCGCTGGGCCGGGCCGCCGCACTCCCCGACCAGGAACTCGATCTCCTTCACGTGCCGGCCCTTGGCCTGCAGCCACTCCCGGTCGATGGCGGCGATCTCGTCGCGGTGCCCGTCGTAGGGGACCTCGGTCACCTCCAGGCCGCTCCGCCGCGCCTTGGAGATCTTGTTGCGCAGCTTCATGAACCGGCTGCCGCGCAGGGTGTGGTCCGGCAGCCGCACGGCGTACGAGGAGCCGACCTGGTTCACGGTGAAGCCGCACCGGGCGTACAACTCGGCGTCGGAGCGCTGGAGCTGCACGGCCACCACCTTGCGGCGCGCCGCCCGCGCGAAGCCGAGGAAGGCGCCGAGCAGGCGCTCCCGGTCGGCCTCGGGCGCGAAGACCCCGCCGAACTGGATCAGGAACCGGCCGGCCTCGCGGTAGGCGACCACCCCGGAGGAGGACGGGTCGGTGAAGTAGGCGTTGCCGGCGTTCAGGGCCAGGAAGGCGCTGGGGTTGTCGGCGCTCTCCCGGAGGGCGTCGGCCACCCCGTCCGGGTCGATCCTCCGGTTGACCGTGGTCATCCGCTTCCCCCTGTCGTCGTGAGCCGCCCGCGGAACGTGCCGGGCGCCATGCTCCGGGAGGGCGCTCTGATCGGTCTGACACGGCCGTCTCAGGGGCGTCTCCGCCGATTGTCAGGGCCGGCTGTGACAGTCGTCGGCGAGCGCATCACATTGGGACATTCCTCCCGTCCGCGAGGGCGGGGACGGGGAGCGGAGGATCTGCGTGTGCAGTGCCCGTACGGCGCCGGAGGCGTCGCATGTCATGGAGGACGCCGCCGGAACCACGGCGGGCGGCAGCCGGCTGCTGACCTACGCCTCGCTCGTCGACGGCAAGAGCGTCCCGAGTGACCAGTGGGTCTATGTGGTCGACTCGGACGCGCTGCTGGAGGACGCCTTCGCCAGCCTGACGCTCAAGCGGAAGCTGGAGAGCGGCCGGCTGGCCCCGGAGGACCTCCCCGGCGACAACATCGTCGGCCGGGTCGCCCGGGCGGACCGGGAGACCGTGCTGCAGGCCGTCGAGGCCGCGGCCCGCGCGACCGGCGAGTGGAACGCGTTCCCGCTGGACGAGCGGCTGGACCGGTTCGGCGCCCTGCTGCACCGGCGGCTGACCGAGAAGGCCGACCGCACCATCGAGATCCTGCTGCGGGAGGGCCACCCGCTGGCGCTGGCCCGCTGGCAGGTCTCCGGGGCCCTGGAGTGCTTCGGCCCCGAGTCCCTCGCCTTCTACCGCAGCCAGATGCTGCGCGAGACCCGGCACGGGGAGCGGCGCCTCTCCGTGCGCCGCCGGCCGGACGGCGTGGTCTGCCTCAACCCGCCGCAGAACGCCCCGCTGTCCAGCGCCCTGCTCGGCGTCACCGCGATGATGGCGGGCAACTCCCTCGTCGTCCGCGCCCCGCGCAGCGCCCCGCTCGGCGTGATGTACGTCCTCCACGAGGTCGTCGCGCCCGTGCTCGAGGAGCTCGGCGCGCCCGGCGGCACCCTGAACGTGGTCTGCGGCGACCCGGCCCCGGTGCTGTCCGCCTGGCTGGACAGCCCGCTCGTCGACGACGTCATGTACTTCGGCAGCAGCGAGGCCGGCATCCGCTTCCAGAACCGCTGCGTCGCGGCCGGCAAGAAGCCGATCCTCGAACTGGCGGGCAACGACGCGGTGGTGGTCTGGAAGGACGCCGACCTGGACCTCGCCGCCGAGGCGCTGACCGAGAGCTTCTACGGCTCCGGCCAGCTGTGCATGATCCCCAACCAGGTGCTGGCCCACCCGGACATCGCGGGCGACCTGGTGGCGCTGCTCGCCGAGAAGGCGCTGCAGATCCGGGGCGGTTCGGTCCGGGAGGAGGACGTGCTGCTCACCCCGGTGCTGCGCAACGAGAAGTTCTTCTCCTGCCTGGACGACGCCCTCGCCGGCGGCGCCGAACTGGTCTGCGGCGGCCACGCGATGCAGGCGGACGGCACCCGGGACGTCGCCGGCATCTTCCTGGAGCCGACGGTGGTGCTGGTCCGGGGGATGGAGGGGGCCCGCGGGATCCAGGCGGTGCGGCACGAGACGTTCTTCCCGCTGCTGCCGGTGATCGCGGCCGACCCGGCCCCGGAGGCCGTGCTGCTCGACCGCTTCGTGGACTTCGTCAACAGCAACCCGTACGGGCTGCGCAACTCGGTGTGGGCCCGGGACCCGGAGGTGGTGGACCACTTCGTCACCCGGATCACCCAGGGCGGGCTGCTCAAGGTGAACGACTCCCACATCGGCTTCCTGCCGGGCCTGCCCACGCACGGCGGCACCGGGCTGACCGGCGGGGTGTACGGCGAGGCCAACTACCCGATCCTGCGCACCTCGCACATCCAGGGCGTGAGCGTCTCCGACGGCTCCGTCCGCCCCCGGGAGGCCGTCTTCGGCGCCTGGCGGGCGATGCGCGGCGAGGGCCCGGAGCCGGCGGGCGGGACGGCGGGCCGCTGACCGCGCGCGGGTCACTCCCGAGCGAGCCCCGCGACGACACCCGCCCCGCGACGGAACCTGCCCCGCGACGGCCCCCGCCCGCAACAGCACTCGCCCGTAGCGGCACCCGTCACCCGCCCCACCCGGCCGGTGCGACCTGAAAGACGCAGAGAACGACAGAGAGCAGAGAGACCATGCGCCCACTCGACGCGGCACGCGTGACCTGTGAATCGTTCCTCCCGGGGCTGCTCGACCGCCTCGCCGGCCTGTCGCTGGCGGAGCTGGAGACCCCGCAGAGCCCGGCCATCGGCCTCTTCCGGGAGTGCGGCGGACCCGCGCTGGTGATCCCGAAGTCCTACGGCGGGCTCGGCGCCGACCCGCTCCAGGCGATGGCCGTGACCCGGGCCCTCGGCTCCCGCGCCCCGTCCCTGTCGGTGGCGACCACCATGCACCACTTCTCCGTGGCCACCCTGTTCAGCCTCGCCGACAGCGTGCAGAGCAGCGGCATGGAGTGGGCGCTGCTCGAAGGCGTGGCGGAACAGCGGCTCCTGGTGGCCTCCGGCTTCGCGGAGGGCCGGCCGGGGCAGGGCATCCTGTCGCCGACCATGTCCGCCCGGAAGGCCGAGGGCGGCTACCTGATCAACGGCGCCAAGAAGCCGTGCAGCCTGTCCCGTTCCATGGACCTGCTCACCGCCAGTGTGGCGCTGCCCGCCGACGACGGCGGCACCCGGTCGGCGGTGCTCCTCATCCCCCGGGAGACCGAGGGGGTCACCGTCCACCCGTTCTGGGCGAGCCAGGCGCTGGCGGGCGCGGAGAGCGACGAGGTCCGGCTGACCGACGTCTTCGTGGACGAGCAGCTGCTGATGCCCAACACCGCCGATCCGGGCGAGCTGGACGACCTCCAGACCGTCGGCCTCATCTGGTTCGAACTGCTCATCTCCAGCTGCTACCTGGGGATGGTCAGCGGACTCGTCGAGCGGGCGGTGGACGGGCGGCGGGGCAGCGAGTCGGACCGGGCCCGGGCACTGATCCGGCTGGAGACCGCCGCCCAGCTCCTGGAGGGCGTGGCCCGGCGGGTGCGGGACGGCGAGACCGGCAACGAGGCCCTGGCCCACGCGCTGACCGCCCGGTACGCGGCGCAGGACGCCCTGGGCGACGCCCGCGACCAGGCCGTGGAACTGCTGGGCGGCACCGCGTACATGGGCGCCTCCGACATCGCGGTGCTCGCCGCCGCCTCCCACGGGATCGGCTTCCACCCGCCGTCCCGCTCCGCCTTCACCGGCCCGTACCTGGAGCACGTGGCGGGCGAACCGCTGCGGCTGGCCTGAGGAGACCTCATGACGACCACACCCACCGCCCCCGTCCCCGCCGGCGCGCCCGCGGCAGGCAACCCCTACCGGGGCCCCGGCCGCGAGGAACTCGGCCGGATGTACCGGGAGCACATGAACCGGGGCCGGGCCACCCTCGGCGAGATGTTCGGCGGCCATGTCGAAGTGGCGTCCCAGGGCGCCTGGGTCACCACGGCCGAGGGGGAGCGCTTCCTCAACTGCGGCGGCTACGGCGTCTTCCTGATGGGCTCCCGGCACCCCACAGTAATCCGGCACGTCACCGAGCAGTTGGAGACCCACCCCATCGCCACCCGGGTCTTCCTGGAGCCGCAGGCGGCGCTGGCCGCCGAGGCACTGATCTCCGTCGCCCCGGCCGGGCTCTCCCGGGTCCACTTCGCCGGATCGGGCGCCGAGGCCGCCGAGACCGCGCTCAAGCTCGCCCGCACCAAGGGCCGGCACCGGCTGGTCGCCACGGTGAACGGCTACCACGGCAAGACGGCCGGCGCGCTCAGCCTCACCGGCAACGAGGTCTTCCGCACCCCCTTCCAGCCGCTGCTGCCGGACACCACGCATGTGCCGTTCGGCGACGCGGCGGCGCTGGAGACGGTGCTGGCGCAGGCGCCCGGCGAGGCCTGTGTCTTCGTGGAGCCGGTGCAGGGCGAGGCCGGGGTGGTCATCCCGCCGGCGGGCTATCTGCGCGCGGTGCGCGAGGCCTGCGACCGGCACGGGGCGCTGCTCGTCCTCGACGAGGTCCAGACCGGTCTGGGCCGGCTCGGCAGCTGGTGGGGGGCGGACGCCGAGGGCGTCACCCCCGACATCATGCTCGTCGGCAAGGGGCTCAGCGGCGGTGTCGTGCCGGTATCGGCCGTGGTGGCGACCCGGGAGGCGTTCTCGGTCTTCGACCGCGACCCGTACCTGCACACCTCCACCTTCTCCGGCGCCCCGCTCGCCATGGCCGCCGCCCGCGGCGCCATCGCGGCGATCAAGGAGGAGGACCTGGTCGGGCGCGCCCGGGAGCTCGGCGAGGAACTGCTGCCGGAGATCCGCCGGATCGCCGTGGCGCACTACGGGGACGCCGTCCGCGAGGTGCGCGGCCGGGGGCTGCTGCTGGGCATCGAGTTCGCCGAGCCGGGACCGGCCGGGGACCTGCTCATCGAGCTGATCGCCAACGGGGTGATCGCCAACCACTCCCTCAACTCCCACCTCGTCCTCCGCCTGACGCCGCCCGCGATCCTCGACCGCGGCGATCTGGACTTCCTCTACGAGGCGTTCGACCGGGCGTGCCGCGCGCAGGCGCTCCGTTACTCATCCACCGCCACCGCAGGAAGCAGCTGAGACCATGCGTACCGCAGAAGTTCTTCTCCGTGTCGACGGCGTCGACCCCGCCGCCGCGTTCGACCGCATCCACGACTTCGCCCGCTACCCGGAATTCACCGACGTGGTCCGGAGCGTGACCGTCCACGAGATCTCCCCGGACGAGGAGACCAGCGAGTGGAAGGTCTACTTCCGTAACGGCATCCTCGGGTGGACCGAGGCCGACCGCTTCGACCGGGAGTCGCTGGTCATCTCCTTCGAGCAGATCGACGGCGACTTCGCGGAGTTCTCCGGCAGCTGGCGGATCAGCGGCGACGGGCCCGACACCCTGGTCGCCTTCTCCGCCGACTTTGACTTCGGCATCCCCAGCCTCGCCGGCATCCTGGACCCGGTGGCCCAGCGGGTCTTCAAGGAGACCATCGCCCGCGTGATCATCGGCCTCTTCGGCGGGGCGACCGTCCTGGGCGACGAGACGGTGGCGCGGGCCGTCGCTGCGGCTGGCGAGCCCGCCCCGAGCACCCCGGCGCTGCGCTGATGGACGCGAAGAACCTCTTCGAGACGCCCACCACCTCCCGGCTGATCCGCCTGGAGTACGGGCTCGGCCTGGTGGTGGCGGCCGTCCTGTTCTTCACCCACCTCGACGAGGTCCGCTGGCTGCCGGCGGTCGGGCTGTTCCTCTACATCGACCTGATCGGCTACCTGCCCGGCGCCCTCGCCCACCACCGCAGCCCCGACGGGCGGATCCCCAAGGTCTACTTCGTCCTCTACAACGTGATGCACAGCCTGGTCACCCAGGGCCTGGTCGTGCTCGCCTGGATCTGGCTGTTCGGCGCCGAGTGGGCGCTGCTGGCCGTCCCGATCCACCTCTTCGGGGACCGCGCGCTGTTCGGCAACTACCTGAAGCCGTTCGCGCTGCGCTTCGAGCCCGAGATCCACCCGGCGTACGCCGCCTTCTGCGAGCGCTACGAGAGGTCCGGACCCGAGGCGGTCCCCGCCGCGGCGCCCGGCGGCGTGCCCGCCGCCGGCTGACCGCGCGGCGCCGTTCCATCCCACCCCACCGGCCCACAGGGCCGCTCACCCCGAACGCGAGGGAGCCCGTCATGAGTGACGTCTACGACCGTCTGATCAAGCTGCTGGCAGAAGGATTCGGGCTGGAGCCGGACGAGCTGAAGCCCGAGGACACCTTCGGCCATCTGGAGATGGACTCGCTCGCCCTGGTCGAGCTGACCGTCGCCGCCGAGGAGGAGTTCGGGGTCACGCTCACCGAAACCGAGGTCGGCCCCGACTCCACCCTGGCCCGGGCCGCCCAGGTGATCGAGCAGAAGGCGGGAGCCGTCTGATGGGCGGACGGGCCGAGCGGTTCGACGCGGCGATCACCGGGCTCGGCATGGTGACCCCGGCCGGGGTCGGCACCGCCGCGTCCTGGGAGCGCATCCGGGAGGGGGCCGGCACGGCCGCCGTCACGGTCCCCGAACTCGCCGGTATCGCGGCCGACTTCGCGTGCCAGGTGCCCGGGTTCGATCCGGCCGCCGTCCTCGGCAGGCGCCGCGTCCTGCAGTTCGACCGCTCCAGCCAGCTCGCGCTGGCCGCCGCCCTGGAGGCGGTGGCCGACTCCGGCCTCGACCCGGAGACCTGGGACGGCGCCCGGGTCGGCGTGGTGCTCGGCAACGGCATCGGCGGCGCGCAGACCTGGGAGACCCAGCACCGGCGGCTGCTCGACTCCGGGCCGCGCCGGGTCTCTCCCCGGCTCATCCCGATGCTGTCGGCCAACATGACGGCCGGGTACGTCTCGATGGAGTTCGGCGCTAAGGGCCCGTCGCTGGTGACGGCGACGGCCTGCGCCTCGGGCACGACCGCCATCGGGACGGCGCGCGACCTGCTGCGCTCCGGCGCCTGCGATGTGGTGATCACCGGGGGCGCCGAGGCGCCCCTGACCCCCTCGCTGGTCGCCGGGTTCAGCCAGATGGGAGCGCTCTCCCGGCGGAACGACGACATCCGGGCCGCCTCCCGCCCCTTCGACGCCGGCCGGGACGGCTTCGTGGCCGCCGAGGGCGCCGCCGTCCTGGTGCTGGAGCGGGCCGCCGACGCCCGCGCCCGCGGGGCCCGGATCCGGGCCGTGGTCAGCGGCTTCGGCGCCTCCGCCGACGCCTACCACGCGACGGCCCCGGACCCGGAGTGCACAGGCGCCGCACTCGCGCTGCGGGCGGCCCTGGCGGACGCGGGCGTCGGACCGGACGAGGTGGACCACGTCAACGCGCACGGCACCGCGACCGTCATCAACGACGCCACCGAGGCGCGGCTGATCCGGGAGGTGCTCGGCGACCGGCCGCTGGTCACCTCGGTCAAGGGCGTGACGGGCCACTCGCTCTCGGCCGCCGGGGCGATCGAGGCGGCGGTGGCCGCGCTCACCCTGGAGGAGTCCTTCGTCCCGCCGACCGCCAACCTGGACGACCCGGACCCCGGGATCGAGCTGGACGTGGTCGCCAAGGAGGGCCGGGAGACCCCGGTCGAGGTGGTCGTCAGCAACTCCTTCGGGTTCGGCGGGCAGAACGCGGTACTGTTGCTCACCCGTTCCTGATGCGTACATGACCCATGCGCCCGGACCGGTGCGCCGGGTCCGCCCGTCACCCGATGAACCGACGCGTGTTTCGAACCCGAGGGGAGCCGATGAGTCCGGTGGAACGCCGCTGGGAGATCGAGGAGAGCGTCTTCGTCGAGGCCGCTCCCGAGGCGGTGTACGCCGCCATCGCCGACGTGCGGTCGATGGGGCGCTGGAGCCCGGAGTGCGTCGCGGTCCGCGGGGTGCCGCCCGGCCCCGCCCCGGCCGGCGCCCGGTTCCTCGGCTTCAACCGCAAGGGCCCGTTCTTCTGGTTCACCGACTGCCGGGTCACCAGCGCCGAGCCGGGCGCCGCGTTCGCCTTCCGGGTCGGCACCTTCGGGCTCCCGGTGGCCCTCTGGGGCTACCGGTTCGCCCCGGAGGGGGACGGCACCCGGGTGACCGAGCACTGGCGGGACCTGCGCACCGGCCGGCGCGGCGGCGTCGCCCAGCTGCTCGGCAGGATCTTCACCGGCACCCGTCCGGACCAGCGCCACCTCGCCAACCGGGTGCAGATGCGGGCGACCCTGGAGCGGCTGAAGCAGGAACTGGAGCGGTAGGGCCGGGCGTTCGGACCGCTCCCGGACCGCCCCCGGACCGGGCACGGTCCGGGAGCGGTCCGGCGCCGCGAAGCCCGGCCTGATCCGGACGGCCGGCCCTGGGGTGGCGCGCCCCGGTCCGGCGACGGGGGCACGCCCCGGGCGCAGGTCCCGGGACGTGCCCCCGTACCTCGTCGGGTCCGGGGCCGCGTCCCGACTGCTTCGGGTCCGGGGCCGCGTCCCGCGCCCGCCGCCCGCCCGCGCACCTCACCTCGGCGCCGTGTGCCCCCGTCTCCGGGGCGCCCCGCAGGGCCGGCCGACGATGCCGCCCGCCGGTCCGCCCCCCGGCCGGCCCGCCCGTCCGCCGACCACCCGGCCCGCGGACGGCGGTCCGGAAGCCGCCGGGCGGAGGCGGGCGCCGAGGGCCCGGACCACCGCTGCCGCCATCACGGCGTGACCCCGGCCGTTCGGCACCAGACCGGTGGCGCCCCACACCCCGGCGCCGGCCGACGGCCTGCAGGCCGACAGGTCGACGTGGAGCGCTCCGTGGCGTTGCGTCAGGGTGCGCGAGCGCTCGGTCTGGGCGCGCTGCCGGGCCCGCAGCACCTCCGCGTCCAGGTCACGCCCCCCGGGTGAGCGCGTCAGGTCGAAGGGCTCCACCACCAGCACGTCGTAGCCGCGTTCGCGCAGCGGGGCGATGATGCGCACCAGCTCCGTCCGGAAGGCGTCGGCGTCGAACGCCGGGTGCAGCAGGTCGTGGCCGGCCACCTGGAGCACCGCCAGATCCCCGCCGAAGGCCAGCGCCTCGGGGAGCTGCCGGGAGCGCACATGGGTGGCCCGCCGCCCCCGCCCGCCGAGCAGGTTCAGGCAGGCCAGGCCCGGTTCCACCCCGCGCAGGGCGTCCGTGACCCGGTCGTACCAGGGTGCGTCCTCGTGGCCGTCGGCGGTCCGGGCCCTGCGCCGTTCCCGCCCGCCGTCGCCGAGCACCACCACCCGGCGCCAGCGCGCCCCGGCCAGCAGCCGTGCCGCCTCGCCGTCGCTCAGGCCGTGGGGGTCGGTCTCCGCGTCGGCCGCGATCCCGGTCTCCAGGTGCTCGGCGTGCTCGGTGTCCCCGGTGTTCGCTGCGTTCCCGGCACGGGGCGTTCGTGGGTCCCGTGCACCGTTCGCCGTTCCGGGAGCCGCCGTCGGCGCGTCCCGCCCACGGCCGGTGTTCCCGGCGCGGGCCGTTCCTGTGGCGTGTCCACCGCCCGCGTCCCCGGCACCCGCCGGCCCTGCGTGCCGGACACGGTCGGCGTTCCCGGTACCGGCTGTGGTTCCCGCGTGCTCCGCGCTGTCGGCATTCCCGTTCTCCTCGTTCGCTGCGGGCAGGGGCTGTTCGGGCATCGGGCCTCTCCTTTCCTCGAAAGGTCCCCGGCTTCTCGCCGGACCGGCCACCTGTGGCGGCGCTCACCCTTTCGGACGCAGTTTCGGCTGTTCCGGATGTGATGCGCGCGTCTCAGATGCGTATCAGTGGAATGTCAGAGGCGGGCGGCAGAATCACTGCCACCGGCACAACGGGTCGATACGGCCCGGCCCGCCGTGGGGAGAGGTACCCGAAGCGGCCCAACGGGGTTCCGGGGAAACCCGGATCGGGTGCAAGCCCTCGCAGGTTCGAATCCTGCCCTCTCCGCGCCGGGGTCCCTGGCTGTGCCAGGGACCCCCCGCGGCTTCTTCCGCCGCCGCCAAGGCAGGCCTCCCACCCGCAAAGCCCGCGAAGGGAAACCCGGATGATCGGCACCCTGCTCAACCGACCGCTGGAAGTGGTCGAGACGAACTTCCGGCAGCCCAACGGCACGGCCGGGCAGCTCGTCGGCCACCTGATGACCCTCCAGCACCGTTCGCTGACGGTGTGGGCGATCGAGCACATGGACGTCCGCCGCTCCCAGCGCGTCCTGGACGTGGGCTGCGGCGGCGGCATGGCGGTCAAGCTGCTCTCCGAGCGGACGCCGCAGGGCTTCGTCGCCGGCGTCGACTACTCGATGGACATGGTGAGCCAGGCCGTGCGCCGCAACGCGGACGCCGTCGCCCGGCGCCGGGTGGAGATCCGGCACGGCGACTCCGCCGAACTGCCCTACGAGGACGCCTCGTTCGACCACGTCAGCGCGATCGAGACCTTCTACTTCTGGCCCGACCCGATGCGCGGCCTCGCCGAGGCGCACCGGGTGCTCCGGCCCGGCGGGCAGGTGGCGATCACCCTGGAGATGAGCCGGGAGGCGGCCGCCGACCCCTCACTGGTGCAGCGCTTCTTCGGCAAGCGGTTCACCGAGCGCTCCGAGCGCGACGGGCTGCACATCCTGTCCGGCGCCGAACTGACCGGGATGCTCACCGAGGCCGGCTTCCGGGACGTCCGGTTCGTCGCCGAGCCGCGCCGCTCGCTCGGCTGGCTCTGCGCTCTCGGGCGCAAGTGACGGCGGCGGGGAGGACACCCGAGATGGCACCAGGGACGACACCCGGCGCGGCGCCGCGCACGGCACCGGCGGCACCCGCCCGGCACGACGGCCCCGCCCCGGAGGCCGACGGCCTGCCGCTGCTGGGCAACATCGTGGACTTCCGCAAGGACATCCTCGACGCCATGCACCGGGGGTGGCAGGCCCACGGCGACCTCGTCCGCTACCGGCTGGGCCCGCTCGTGGTGCACGGCGTCTCCAGCCCCGAGCTGGCCGGCGAAGTGCTCACCGACAGCGGCACGTTCGGGAAGCTCGGCCCGGACAACCCGCTCCGCCTCATCCTCGGCGAGGGGCTGCTCACCAGCGACGACCACGAGAGCTGGATGCGCAACCGGCGCATGATGCAGCCGATCTACGCCAAGCAGGCGCTCGCCGGCATGTTCCGCGCCATGGTGGACGCCACCGCCGATCAGCTCACCCACATGGAGCGCAGCCACGCCACCGGCGCCGAGGTCGACATCCACGGCGAGATGATGCGGGTCACCCTGGACATCGTCAGCCGCTGCATGTTCAGCACCGACGTCAGCCGCACCCGGGACAAGCTGAGCCCGGAAGCGGTGGACGTGGCGGTCAACTTCGCCTTCGACCGGCTGCAGAACCCGTTCAGCCCGCCCACCGGCTGGCCCACCCCGCGCAACCGCCGCTTCCAGCAGGTGATGGATGGCCTCGACGGCATGATGTACGGCATCATCGAGGAGCGCCGGGCCGCCGGCCCCCCCGCGGAGGGCGCCAACGACCTGCTCGACATGCTGCTCGCCGCCCGGGACGCCGACACCGGCGAGGGGATGACCGACCGCGAGCTGCGGGACGAGATCATCACCACCTTCGCGGCCGGCCACGAGACCACCGCCGTCACCCTCACCTGGGCCTTCTACCTGCTCTCCCGCCACCCTCAGGTGCTGCGCCGGGCGCAGGAGGAGGTGGACCGGGAGCTGGGCGACGCGATGCCGTCCGTCGACGACCTGTCCCGGATGCCGTACCTCCTGCAGATCTTCGAGGAGGCGCTGCGCCTGTACCCGTCGGCGCCGATCGTGCCCCGGCTGACCCTCAAGGACACCGTCCTCGGCGGCCATCACGTGCCGGAGGGGTCGCGCATCCTGGTCAATCTGTTCAACATCCACCGCCATCAGCGGCACTGGAGCGACCCGGAGCGCTTCGACCCCGGTCACTTCGCGGCGGCGGCGAAGAAGGGCCGCTACCGGTTCGCCTCCATGCCGTTCGGCGCCGGACCGCACCTCTGCATCGGCAAGCACTTCGCGCTGATGGAGGCCCATCTGCTGCTGGCCGCGCTGATCAGGCGGTACGAATTCCGGCACATCCCCTCCCACCGGGTGGTGAATCACGCGACCATCACCCTGCGGCCCAAGCACGGCATGGCCATGACGCTCCACGAGCGCCGCCGCGCCCCGCTCGCGCCGGCCGCGCCGGCGGGCACCGCGGCCGACTGACGCCGGAACGACAGCACACCGGGACCCGCGGCACCGGCCGTTCCCCCGGGCACCGGCCGGACGTTCACCGCGCCGCGCGGGACCGGCAGCACGTCCCCCGGCCCCGCGCGCGGCGGGACCGGCAGACCTCCAGGAGACGGGACTCATGCACACCGACTACACCGACGCCGACGCGGCGGCCCTGAACCGGACGCACTACCGGCCGGGGCAGCGCGAGGGGCACTACGAGAGCTTCTACCAGCGCGGCAACCACCCCACCGAGCCACGGGCGTTCTGGATCCGCTACACCGTCTTCAGCCCGGCCGGGATGCCGGACGCGGCCATCGGTGAGCTGTGGGCGGTCTACTTCGACGGTGTCACCGGGGAACACGTGGTAGCCAAGGAGGAGTACCCGATCGCCGAGTGCCACTTCGACCGCGACGCCTTCGGCGCCCGCGTCGCCGACCGGGTGCTGGAGCCGGGCGCGCTGCGCGGCGAGGCGGTGGGCACCAACGGCCGGATCGGCTGGGACCTCACCTACAAGGGCGACGAGCCGCCGCTCCTGCTGCTGCCGCCGACCATGTACAGCGGCGGCTTCCCCAAGGCGAAGAGCCTGGTCGGCGTGCCCCTGGCGGTGTACGACGGCACGCTCACCGTGGACGGCAGGACCGTCGACATCGACGGCTGGACCGGCAGCCAGAACCACAACTGGGGCAGCCGGCACACCGATTACTACGCCTTCGGTCAGGTCGCCGGCTTCGACGACGCGCCCGACAGCTTCCTGGAGATCGTCACCGGGCGCACCTGGATCGCCGGCCCGGTCACCACGCCCATGGTGACCTTCCTGGTCCTGCGCCACGAGGAACGCGAGTACGCCCTGGTCTCGCCGCGCCGCGCGCTCACCGCCAAGGCCGACTTCGGCTACTTCTACTGGAACTTCCTCGGCGGCGACGACACCGTGTCCATCCGGGGCCGGTTCGACGCCCGGCCGGAACACTTCGTCGGGCTGAACTACTACAACCCCCCGGGCGGCATCAAACACTGCCTCAACACCAAGATCGCCTCCTGTGAGGTGGAGATCGTCAACAAGATCACCGGCCGCACCGACCGGCTCCGCACGAGCAACCGTGCCCTGATGGAGATCCTCACCGACGACCGCGACCACGGAATCGCGATCCGGGCATGACCGAGCCGACGACCCGTACCGCCGCCGTGCCCACGGCGGACGGCGGTCCGGCCGGTGCGCCCGGCGGCCACGGTCCGGTGGCCCGGATCGCCGCCCGCACCGCCCGGTTCACGCGCCGCCGGCGCCGGCCGCTGGCGGCCCTCTGGGTACTGCTGATCCTGGTCACCGGGTACGGGGCCACCCAGCTCGCCGACGCGCTGAGCGGCGGCGGCTGGTACGTCACCGGCTCCGACTCGGCGGCCGCCGCCCAGCGGGTCACCCAGGGCTTCGAGGGGCGGGGGAAGAGCTCCCTCACCCTCGTCGTCCGGGACACCCGGCACGAGCGGGGCGACCCCGCCTTCGAGACCCGGGTGCGGGGCGTCGTGGACCGGGTCACCCGCGACCGCGGGCTGAACGTCTCCGGCTCCTACGGCTGGACCACCCTCACCGGCGACCGGGCGCGCGGCGCGTTCCTCGGCGAGGACGGCCGCACCGCGCTCGTCCGCCTCGGCTCCCGGCTCGACGACGGCACCGCCCGCCGCGTACTCCCCGACATCCAGCAGGAGTTGAGCGACACCTACGAGCCGCGGGGGCTGCGCGTCTCGCTGGTCAGCCAGGCGGCGCTGTGGGGCGAGGTCAACCACCTCAGCGAACGGGGCCTGGTCCGCGCCGAGCTGATCACCCTCCCGCTGATCGCCCTGGTGCTCCTGCTGCTCTTCCGCAGCGTGGCCGCGGCCCTCGCCTCGCTGCTGGTCGGCATCACCTCGGTCGCCTTCACCCTCGGCCTGCTCGCCCTCCTCGCCCGCCACACCGAGCTCTCCGTCTTCGTGCAGAACGCCGCCACCATGCTCGGCCTCGGCGTGGGCGTGGACTACTCGCTCTTCGTCATCATGCGGTTCAAGGACGAACTCCGCGCCGAGGGGCCGGACCCCTGTGCCGACGCGGTGGAACGCGCCGTGGCCCGCACCCTGCGCACCTCCGGCGAGACCGTGGTGGCCTCCGGGGTCACCATCGTCGCCGCCATGTCGACCCTCTTCCTGGTCGACCTGAACGTCATCTGGTCGATGGCGCTCGGCGCCGTCGTGGTGGTCGCCTTCTCCATCCTCACCAGCGTGCTGCTGCTGCCGGTCCTGCTCCATCTGCTCGGTCCCCGGATCGAGTGGGGCGCGCTCGGCCGCCGCGGAGCGGAGGGCACGCCCGCGCGCCCGAGCCGCTGGGCGACGATCAGCCGTGCCGTGATGCGCCGGCCGGTAGTCTTCCTGGGCGTCAGCCTGGTCGCCATGGGCGTCCTGGCCGTGCCCTCGCTCAAGCTGGAGACCTTCACCCCGGACGCCCGGGTGGTGCCCACCGGGGCCGCCGTGCGCGAGGGCTACGACACCGCCAAGGACCAGTTCGGCGTCGGCAGCGCCGCGCCGGTCCAGGTGGTCGTGGAATCCCGCACCCCGCTGTGGGAGCGCCCGCCCGCCGACACGGCCCGGCTCACCGAGCTCCACGACGAACTGGCCGGCCTGCCCGGCGCGGCCCGGGTCGACTCGGTGCTCGCCCCGCTGCGCCAGGCGGACCCCTCCCGCCCGTTCGCCCTCCTGGCACCCCGCGCCGCCGCCGCGCTGCCGGCCGATCTGCGCGGCGCCGTACGGCACTTCGTCGCCGCGGACGGACGCACCCTGGTGATGGAGGTGGTGGGCAAGGACACCGCCGCCTCCGAATCCGTACGGGACCTGCTGGAGTCGGTGCGCGCCGCCGCCGCGGGGCTGTCGGCGGACGGCTGGACGGTCCACGTGGGCGGCGAGACGGCGGAGGGCGTCGACGCCAACGAGGTCATCACCGACAGCCTGTTCCCGGTGATCGGCACCATGCTCGCCGTCATCTACCTGCTGTTGCTCATCACCTTCCGGTCGGTCCTCCTGCCGCTGGAGGCGATCCTGATGAACCTGGTCTCGATGGCCGCCACCTACGGTGTCCTGGTCCTGGTCTTCCAGGACGGCTGGGGCAGCGGCCTGCTCGGCTTCGACACCAGCGGCTATCTCACCAACTTCGTCCCGGTGCTGCTGGTGACCCTGCTGTTCAGCCTGAGCACCGACTACGAGGTGTTCCTGCTCAGCCGGATCCGGGAGGACTACGTCGCCACCGGGGACGCCACCGGCAGCGTGGCCCGCGGCATGGCGGCCACCGCACCGCTGATCTCGGGCGCGGCGGTGCTGATGGTGGCCGTCTTCACGGCGTTCGCCTTCGCGGGCATCCTGCCCATCCAGCAGATCGGCATCGGCATGGCCGTGGCGATCGCCCTCGACGCGACCGTCATCCGGCTGCTGGTGGTGCCGGCCTCGATGCGGCTGATGACCCGCTGGAACTGGTGGATGCCGGGCCGGAAGTCCCCGGTGGAGACCCGCCGGTGAGCCCCGGCGGACGGAGTCCGGCCGTCGCCCGACGGCTTCCGGACCGGGGCCGGCATACCCCGGTGGACATGCGGGCGGGCCCGCGCACGCGGAGAGAGGTGACACGGTGAGCGACCCGAACACGGCACCGACGGTGGTCGAACGGCTGACCGTCCGGGTGCCGCCCGGCACGGCCTGGGCCGCCGTCAGCGATGTGCGGCGGATGGGGGAGTGGAGCCCGGAGTGCCGCGGCGCCTGGCTCCTCGGGCGCGGCGGGGGCATCGGCGGGGGCATCCGTCCGGGCACCCGCTTCCTCGGCCGCAACCGCGCCTCCTGGCTGCCCTGGGTGACCCTCTGCCGGGTGGTGGAGGCCGTCCCGGGCGAGCGCTTCGCCTTCGACGTCAGCTTCTTCGGCATCCCGCTCTCCCGCTGGGTCTACCGCTTCACCGCGGTGCCCGACGGCTGCGAGGTGACGGAGGAGTGGCACGACCGCCGGCGGAGCCTGCACGGCCGGCTGATCACCGCCACCGCCCCGCTGCTCACCGGCGTGGTCCGGCGGCCCGCCCGCAACCGGACCACCGCCCGCGCCACCCTGGTCGCCCTGCGGGACGCGCTCGAAGCGGGGCGGTGAGCGAGGGCCGTTGATCTTCGCCGGGGTCCGTTATTTGTTTCCCATGTGAGCCGTGGGACACCTCTGTGACCCCGAGCAACACCGGGCCGTTCGCGAGCCGGTTGAACCGCCCCAGCCCGATCCGCCCGCACGCAAGGGAAGCCCCAACGGCTTCAGAAAGGAGCCCGGTGATGCGCCAGGCCACCGCCGGAGCACCCCCCGGCGAACCGGACGCGTCCACCCCGTCCGACGCGCTCGCCGTGCCGGGCGTCGGGGAGGCCGCCTGCCGGGACTTCTACGCCCGGCTGGCCTCCGGCGTGACGGTGGTGACCGCGCAGGGCCCCGACGGGCCGGCCGGCAGCACCGTCTCGGCGGTGACCTCCCTCTCGGCCGACCCGCCGCTGCTCCTGGTCTGCCTGGGCACCGGTTCGCGGACCCTGGCCGTCATCCAGGAGCAGGGGTGGTTCGCCGTCAATCTGCTGGCGGCGCCGCAGCGGGCACGGGCGGAACTGTTCGCCGACCCGCGGGCCGGCTCGGCCGAACGGTTCGCCGGCACCGGCCACCACCAGGTGCTCGGCGTCCCCGTGCTGGCGGACACCCTCGGCTGGTCGGTCTGTTCGGTGGAGGACCTGCGCCGCTACGGCGACCACGGCCTGCTCGTCGGCCGCATCGCCGCGGCGCACACGGCCCCCGGAACTCCGCTCCTCTGGCACGACCGCTCCTTCCACACCCTCGAAGGCCGGGGCGTGCCCCTCTCCGCCCCGCCCGCACCCCGACCGCCCCTGGAGGCACCATGACGCGGCCCCCGGCCGGCCGGCCCTGCTGGCCCGGCGCCGACTCCGACCCGACGGCCCCGCCCGGCACCGAACCGGCCGCGCCGCAGCGGGTGCGCGGGGTGCTGGAGGCGGACGTGACCGTGGTCGGCGCCGGCCTCGCCGGCCTCTCCACCGCCTACCACCTGGCCGAGCGCGACCCGTCGCTGGACGTGCTGGTCGTCGACGCCGAGGGCCCCGCCGCGGGAGCCAGCGGACGCGGCACCGGGCTGCTCGGCCCCCGCGTCGGGCCCCCCGTCGACCAGGCCGTCCGCCGCTTCGGCCCCGACACCGCCCGCCGCATGCACCTGGCCAGCACCGAGGCGGTGGAACGGGTCCGGGAGCTGTGCGCCCGGCTGGGCGTGCCCACCGGCCCCCGGGACGGCGAGCAGATCGTGGCCACCCGCACCGCCGACGGGCTGGCCACCCTCGCCCGGCAGGCCGCCGCCTACCGTCAACTCGGCCTGGACGTACCCGTTCTCTCCGCGGCAGGCATCCGCGACCGGCTGGACGTGCCGTACCACGCCGGACTGCTGTACCGCGCGGCCGGTCTCGACCCGGCGGCGCTCAGCGGCGCACTGGCCCGCGCCTGCGCCGCCAAGGGCGTCCGCTTCCTCGGCAACAGCCCCCTGGTGACGCTCCGCCCCGGCGAGACCGCCGCCGACACCCATCTCGTCTTCCCCGGCGGCACGGTGCGCACCCGGAAGGCGGTTCTCGCCGTCAACGCGGCGGCGGGCCCGCTCGGGCTGCCGGTCGGCACCGTACTGCCGCTCCTGGTCCACGCCGTCGCCACCGCGCCGCTGCCCGCCGAAGCCCGCGAACTGCTGGGCGGCCGGACCGGCTGCGCCCTGATCGACGCCCACCCCCTGGCCCCGTACTTCCGGCTCACCCCCGACGGACGGCTCGTCCTGGGCGGCGGCCGGCCGCTGCTCCCACCGGTGTCCGACGACTCCGGCTCCGCCGCGGTCTGGGCGGGGCTGGAGGAACGGCTGCGCCGGCTGCACCCGGCCCTCGCCGGCACCGAGGTGACGCACCGCTGGGCCGGCCGGATCGGCATGACCTCCGACGGCCTGCCGGTCGTGGGACCGCTCGCCGACCGGCCGGACGTCTGGTACGTGGGCGGCTGTTGCGGCCACGGCCTCGCCCTGTCGGTGGCGCACGGCGCCCATGTGGCCGAGGCGCTGACCGGCGGCACCCCCGAACGGCTGCCCTGGCACCGGTCCCGGGCACCGCGGCTTCCGCTGCCCGCCCCCGCCCGGCCGCTGCTGCGCGCCGGTCTCGGCCTGATGGACCGGAGCGCCCGGCGCGCGGCGTGACGTGCGCTCCGCGGGCACGGGCGTCCCGGCCCGTGCCCCGACCGGAGGCGGGGCGTACACCCCGTGCCCGAGCGGGGCGGGGCACCTCGTGCCCGCGCGGGCGTAGGTCTTGGACGTCGCTCCTTTTTGGCGTGAAAGGCTCGTTGAGCCGTTTCATGAGGGGTCTGGTCACCAGCCCGAACCTCAGCCAAAGGAAACGACGTCCAAGACCACCTATGAGGTGTGTTCCGTTGTCGCCGTCACTCGGGTCCGCCGCCGACGGGCCGCTGTCACGGCCATGATGCCGAGCGTGAGTACGGCGGCGCCGGCTGCGGCGTACGGGATGCTGCCGTTGTCGCCGGTCGTCGCGAGCCTCCCGCCGGTGTTGGGGATCTCGGCGTTCTTGCCGGTCTCGGTCTGCGGAGCGGCCGGCGTGGTCGCCGGCTACTCGGCGTGCTCGTCGCCGTGGTCGGCCGTGGGTTGTGGCGGAGTGTCCGATGCCCGGCATGTCACGTCGCCGGTGGGGAGGCGGCCGGTGGTGAGGTAGGCGGTGACTGCCCGTTCCACGCACGGCGGGTGCGGGTTGGCGTAGACGCCGTGTCCCTCGCCTCCGGCGACCGTCACCATCCGCGCGCCCTTCATGGCCTTGCGCAGGCCCCTGGCGCCGGCCAGCGGGGTGGAGTCGTCCCACTCGTTCTGGAGGATGAGCGCAGGTGTGTCGTTGCCGACCACGGTGCGGGGTTCGCTGCCCTTGGCCCAGAAGGCGCAGGGCGTGATGCCGGCGGTCAGATCACCCACGAGCGGATACCGGACTTTGTCCCGCGCCGCGTCGCGGCGGTACTGCTCGGGGTCACGCGGCCACGCCGCATCGCCGCACTCGACGGTCCAATAGCCGGCCGATGAGTCGTTCGCCGGTGCCGGGCTGTCCGTGGCGGGCGGGGGTGTGGTGGGGGTTGTGTCGTCGGCGGCCTTCTTCCACCGGACGATGTTCCCGGCCGCCTCACGGACGATGGAGAACCCGGCGAAATTGCGGATGTCGGCGCCTGTGTAGGTTTGCCCGCCGTCCTCGATGGGTGTGCGGTCGGCCTGGGCGACCAGGGCCCAGAAGGTCTTGCGGACCTTGGCCGGGGTGTCACCGAGGTGATAGGCCGCATCGCGCCGTGCGGTCCATGCACTCCATCGCCGGAACGCGCGTTCAGCGTGGGGTGCTTCGCGGCGATTGTATTCCCGCCAGACACGGTTCGGGTCGACCGCGCTGTCGAGGATGAACCGGTCCGCGCGGTTCGGGAACATCTGCGTGTAGACCGCACCGAGATAGGTTCCGTAGGAGGCGCCGAAGTAGGAGATCCTCTTCTCTCCGAGCACGGAGCGGATCACATCCATGTCGCGGGCTGTGTTGCGGGTGGTGATGTGAGGAAGCCTGGCACCGTGTTTCGTCCGGCACTTCTCCGCCACCGTGCGCGCCCATGCGACATTCTTGGCGAACGTCTGCGGATCATAAGGGTGTCGCTGCTTGTCCTCCGCCTCGGTCAGCCCGCAGTGCACGGGGGCGCTGCCCCACATGCCGCGGGGATCGAACCCGATCAGGTCGAACCGGTCACGTACCGAATCGGGCAGCTCCATGGTCAGGGGCATGAATCTGCCTGAGTCGCCGGGCCCGCCAGGGTTCATCAGCAGCGCTCCGCGCCGCTTGTCCGCATCCCGTGCCTTCATTCGGGAGACCGCCAGCTCGATGGTCTTCCCGCCAGGACGCCGGTAGTCGAGCGGCACCTTGATCTTCGTGCACACCAAGTCCGCCGGCGCGCGGGGATCGCATCGCTGCCACGCAGGCTTCTGCTGGACGTATGGGTCCAGAGGGGAAGCGGCAGAAGCACTCGCAGAGGGAAGGCTCGCTGCTACCACAGCGATCGCGGTCCCGCCCAGGAGGGCACCTATCCATTTGCCTTGCACAGTCGGGTCCTTGTCCTTGACGCGGTTCTCAGCAGACAGCAAGGAATACTTCCCGACAGCAGTCAACGGAGCATCGGCCCGCAGGGTGACTTTTCGGTCAGACCCTGGAGCTACGTCGGGCGGCGCACTGATGAGAGCTGCGGCTGTCCGACGAAGGCGAGGAAGTGGTCAGCCTTGCCCATGGGCCCGCCCGGGCGTGGCCGGTCCGTGGAGGCGCGGGCGTGGCCGGTCCGTGAAGCGGGGCGCGCACAGGCGCCCCGCCCCGGCTCGTGGGCCCGGGCCCGCCCGGACCTCAGGCCTCCTTGCGCCAGACCAGCACGGCCGCCACGGCCAGCAGCGCGAGCGCCGCTATGTCGATCCTGGCCACCCGCATGGTGGCGCTGTTGAGCGCCGGGCCGACGGAGGCGAAGAGCAGGAACGTGCCCATGCTGACCCCGCCCGCGACCATGGCGGGCACCCGCAGCGAGGGGATGAACGCCGCGCAGAGCAGGCCGATGCCGACCAGCCCCAGCAGCACCGCGCGGTGGCGCAGCAGCACGGTCAGGTCGGCGGAGTCGGCGCCGTCGATCGTGATGCCGTACGCGGTGGTGATCCGCGACGGCGCCAGCGCGACGAAGCCGGGCAGCAGGTTCACCGCGCCGACGATGAAGAGCAGCGCCGCGGTGAGACGGTCGATCCACATGATGTCGTCTGTCCGTTCGCAGGAAAATAGTTTCGTGGACAATCAGTGCTGTTCGCAGGAAAACCGGGATGTTGAGTGAAGTTCACGAATGTTCACCGGGGTTCGCGGTGTGGTGGCCGGCCGGGACGCGGAGCGGAACGGCGGGCCCCGGCGCACCACGGGCACCCCGAGGCGGAACCGCCCGCCGCCACCGCGCCTGGTGCGAGCCAGGGCTTAGCATGCCCGCATGCCACCGGCCCTGCTTTCAGAAACGTGTCGTGACCAGGCCGCGTTGTGGCTGTGGCCGGGCCAGGCCCTGTACGTGGGCCCCTCGTTGCAGCTGGACATCCACGCCGGCGCGGTGAGCTGCCTGGCCGTGGGCGTCGACGCGGAGTTCACGGTCGAGCCGGAACACGGCCCCCGGCAGCGGGTCCGGACCGCACTGGTGGCGGCCCGGGTCCGGCACCGCATCGTGGCCGGCGGCGCCCGCATGGCGTTCTGCTACCTGGATCCGGCGTCGGCGCGGGAACGGGCCTGCCACCGGATGATGCGCGGCGGCCCGGAGGTGGCCCGCGACCATGAGCACGAGGCCGAACTGGTGCGGCTGGCCGCCTCCCTGGAAGGGGACGTACCGATTCCGGAGGCCCGGCAGTGGCTGGACCTGGCGGGGCCGGACGGCCTCGCCGGAAGCCGGGACCCGCGCATCCGACGGGCCGCCGACCGGCTGGCCGGGCCCTCGGGGCAGCGGCTCGCGGCCAAGGAGCTCGCGGCCGAGGCCGGCCTCTCCGTCTCGGCCTTCCTGCGCCTGTTCCGTGCCGAGACCGGCACCACCTTCCGCCGGTACCGGCTGTGGGCGCGGATGCTGCGGGCGGCCACCCTGCTGGAGACCTGGCCCGATCTGAGCACGGCCGCCGTGGAGTCGGGATTCGCCAGCCCGTCCCACTTCAGCAGCGCCTTCCACGCCATGTTCGGCCTGCGCCCCAGCGCGCTGTTCTCCCAGCGTGTGGCGATCAGCGTCGCCGGGCGCCCGGAACCTACTACTCGAAAGTAGCGATACCGGTACCGGCCGCACCCCGGTCCTCCGCAGCCGCCGAAGACAAGCGGGCGACAAGAAACGTGGGTCAGGATGCGAACCAGGGGGAGTTTGACCATGGACGACGGTTTTCCGGGGGGAGAGTCTGATGCGCATGGTCTCGGGCACATCGAACGGGCACACCGGTGTCCCGCGGCCCGCCACAGCACGCCTCGGATGAGACTGGGGAATCCGGAGCGGGGCACCCCTCTGCGCGATGCGGGACCCGCCCGGCCACGTACCACGACCCGTTCCTGAATTTCCGGCCGTTGTTCTGTTTCCGTATCGCCGACGGCGTGGCTTCGTCGCCACGCAGTACGCATGGTTCGACCGCCAGAACTCCGTAAGGGTGGACGCTCGATGAAGATAGATGTTCTCGGACCTCTGGAAGTCAGTGACGACGGAGTTCCCGTGCGGATATCCGGCGAGAAGCTGAGGGCCATCGTCGCCGTCCTCGCTCTCTCGCCCGGGCGCCCGGTGTCGCGGAACGACCTGATCGACGAACTGTGGGGTGAGGAGCCGCCCCGCAATGCCGAGAACTCGCTGCACGGCCACATCGCCCGTCTCCGCCGCGTGCTCGCGGCCCGCAGCGGAAAGCCCGATCTGCGCGAGATCATCGAGACCTCGCCCTCCGGATACGCGCTCATCGACTCCATCGAGGTCGACGCGGCCCGATTCGAAGAACTCGTCCGCCGCGCCGAACTGCTCGGCGACGACGCATTGGGAGCGGCCGCGGCGCTGCTCACCGAGGCGACCGAGCTGTGGCGCGGCCCGGCGCTGGTCGACACCGGTCACGGGGCCATCTGCCGCATGGCCTACACCCGGCTCCAGCAGACCCGGATCACCGCCTGTGAGAGATTGTTCGACGTCCGGCTGAAGCTGAACCAGCACCGGTCGCTGATTTCCGACCTGGAGCAGATGCACGCCATGCATCCCTACCACGAGCGGTTCTGCGCCCAACTCATCACCGCCCTCTGCCGGTCCGGCCGGCAGGCGGACGCGCTGGACGCCTACAGCCAGATGTGCGAACGCCTCTCGCACAGCCTGGGGCTGGACCCGGGCCGCGAATTGCAGAGCAAGTTCTACGGAATCCTCCGCCAGGACCCGGCGCTCCTCTGAACGGGACCGCCCCCGGCCCCGATTCCGCCGTCACTGCGGCGTGTAGCATGCGAGCGGTTGATCAGGACCGGCCACGACCTGCGCCGACCGAGCCCCCCGCACGACCACGAACTGTCCCCGCCAGGACTTCTGCGAACCTCCTGGACCTACTCGTGACCGTACGAGGATTGAAATCGAAAAATGAATGCGCCGATGTACTCGTTATCCGCGCCGGGCGAGCGGACCGGCCCCCGGCTCCCGCTGGAATTCGGACTGCTGGGACCTCTGGTCGCGCACTCCGAGGACAGAGCCCTCGACCTCGGGCCGCCCAAGCGGCGCGTGCTGTTGCTCCGCCTCCTGCTGGAGCGCGGGCACGCCATACCGCTGGAGTCGCTCTGCGACGATCTGTGGACCAGCCGTCCACCACGCGGGGCCGTCTCCTCGGTCCACGCCCACATCAGCAGACTGCGCGACGCCCTGGAGCCCGAACGCCCGCGTCGCGGCAAGACGAGCCTGCTGGTACGGGAGCCGATGGGGTACGCCCTGCGGGTCCCCGCCGAGGCACAGGACGCCGTCCGCTTCGAACAGGCCCTGGGCCGGGCCCGCCGGCTGCTCGGTGAGGGACGCGTCGGGCCGGCGCGCCAGGAGATCGACGACGCCCTGGCGCTGTGGCGGGGAGCGGCGCTCGCCGACGCCGTCGACCACCCCTTCGCCGCCCAGGAGATCATCCGGCTCGAAGAAGCCCGCCTGCTGGGCCGGGAGTTGCGGGTGACGATCCTGGTGCGCGAGGGCAACCTGGAGGAGGCGATGCTGTCGGCCGAGGAGCTGACCGCCGGCCACCCGCTCCGGGAGGTCACCTGGGAACTGCTGATGCACGCCCTGTACCTCTCCGGCCGCCCGGCCGAGGCCCTCCAGCGGTACGCGAAACTGCGCGCCCTGCTCTCCGAGGAACTCGGCATGGACCCCGGCCCCCGCCTGCGCCGCCTCCAGACCGCCATCCTCCGCCAGGACGACAGCTGGCTCCACGCCCTGGGCCCCCCGGTCCCCCCGGCGCCGCCGGGGGCCTGATCCCGGGACCCGGAACACCGAGCGCCCGGCCGAGGGCGATCCCGCCGAGGTCGCCCTCGGCCGGGC